>DAORIL010000020.1:0-23632 GCA_035438525.1 Pyrinomonadaceae bacterium | reverse complement strand
CAAGAAATCCTCAATTAAATAATTTTTCTTGCTATTTGTTTTCCATTATCTTATCTTGATTTCATTATTAGACAGTTGAGGTATAGCCATTGCTACTTCTTTCAGCCATTCGCCAGATTTATGATTCGGGCTTCAGCTCGGTTGTTGAATTGGTTGATGATCTTGAGCAGCAGATCGAATCTTTGACTTTGGCTCAGAAGTCTCCAAATCACCTTCAACATTTAGAACAAATTATTTCTAATCAACGATCTGAAATTAAACGTTTAAGTGAAACTATAGACAATAAATCAAAAGAAATTTTCAAACTTCATCAAACTCGTCTTGCTTTCCAACACAAAATTGAACTTCGTTTAATTAAAACTCGCCAAACTAACCGACAATTACGCACTAGAATTCGTGAACTTGAATATCTTTTAGCCTCCGGCAACAGTTTAACCCCCAAACTTGATTCGCATAATTCCAACTTGCCACCTTCACTTGACCCACCCTGGGATAAACCAAAAAGAACTTGTAGTTTACGCCAGAAATCTGGTGTCAAAGTTGGCGGTGTTTTAGGTCACAAAGGTTTTACTCTGCAGCAAGTGAGTGATCCTGATCTCGTAATTCTACATCGGGTCAATGTTTGTCAGCATTGTCATTATTCTTTGGTTCAATTAGAATCTATCCGTTTTAACAAAAGACAAATTTTCGAGATCGAAAACGGTTCACTTTTTGTCACGGAACATCGGGCGGAAGTCAAACTTTGTTCAATTTGTCGAAAGATTTCTAAAGGACATTTCCCTGATAACATCAAAGCTCCTGTGCAATATGGATGTTCTGTATTTTCTCGAATCGTTTATCTCAACCAATATCAACTACTTCCCGTTGCCAGAACTGCCGAATCAATGAATGATCTCTTTGAATGCCCGGTTTCACTTGCTACCATCCAAAAAGCCGCTAAAGTTTGTAGTCATCATCTCTTTAGATTTGAATATCGTTTGAAGGTTGCTCTTCGTCAGGCTGATGTCTTGGGAGTTGATGAAACAGGTATCAACATAAATGGTGAAAACCATTGGGTTCATGTGGCTCGAACGGATAATTTAACTCATCTGGCATTCCATTCTAAAAGGGGTGGGATCGCAATTCAAGACATCGGCATTATTAACGAATTCACCGGTGTTTTAGTGAGGGATGGCTTTTCTTCTTATCAAAAATACGAACAATGTCGGCATAGTTTATGTAATGTCCATCTTTTAAGAGATTTGACCTTTGTTGGAGAAAGTGAACCGCAACACAAAGTTTGGACTGATAAATTAGCTAACCTTTTGCTGGCAACAAAAGAAGCTGTAGAATCAGCTAAGTCCAATTCTTTAATCAATTTAGATAAATTACTACAAAATGAGCTTGCTAATCGTTATGATTCCATCTTAGCTGAAGCTGAAAGTGTTATTCGCGGTTCTCCCAAACCCAAGGATTATCATCTTTCTGCCCGACGCTTATACGGAAGATTTGTCAGAAATAAGGACTTGATCTTGAAATTTATGACTGATTTTCGAGTTCCTTTTGATAACAATGGTTCAGAACGGGATCTGAGAATGCTTAAATTGCAGCAAAAAATATCTGGTTGTTTTCGCACTACCCAAGGAGCAACCACTTTCTGCCGGATTCGCTCATTCTTATCGTCGGTCAGAAAGCAAGGGAGAGGTCTGCTCGCCTCAATTGAACAGACTTTAAAAGGTAAGCCAATTACTTTTTTTTAAGTAATTTTTGATTTTTGTCCATTGGAAGGGCGTAATATTGTTTACCACCAAAGATAGGAAAAAATAGTCTGAATCCATTTACTAAAAAGAAGCGAAATATTAAATAGTGTTACGATTTTAAATTTCGTGTGAAGCAATGATAAACTGTTCTTTAAGTGAAATTTTTGCGGTTAGCAATTACTTTTATGAAAAAAATAAGCATTTTCATCCATATTTTCGTCTTAACTATTGCCATATTTGATTTTAATACTTTTGCTCAAAGCAATTCAAACAGCCGGACTTTTTCGGGGGTAGTTGTAACTTCCCAATTTGAACTTGTTCCTAATGTTAATCTCGAAGTGCAAACCTCAAACGGCAAATTACAAACCGTAACTGATGCCGAGGGTAATTTTTCGCTTCAAGTGCCGGTTGAAAATATCAACGTCCGTTTTTACGGCAAGTCAATTAATTCGGTGACACGAACCTTCTCTTCAAATGAAACATTAACCGGGTTGCAGATCAAAATTACCTATTTGGTTTCAGCCGTCAATGAAAGTGTGACGATTCAAGCCGAATCGGTAACACCAGAAGTAGAACAACGAAACGACACCGTTTATAAAAATAATTTATTTGGACGCGATGATCAGGTGATTCAAACGCTTAATGCCGGAATTAACGCCGGACAGCACGAAGGCGGCGGTAAATCCTTAGAAATTCGTCGTTTCGGTTTTAATCTCGATCACGGCGGAGTCAATGGCGGGGTAAAAATTCTGGTGGATAATTTTCAACAGAATCAAGGAACACAGGGACACGGACAGGGTTATCTGGGAAATCTAAAATCCCTAACCCCAGAGCTGGTGCAGGATGTCTCGATCATAAATGGACCTTTTTCAGCGGCTTACGGGGATTTCTCAGGCTTGGGAGTTGTCCAAATTCACTTAAAAGAATCATTGCCAAATCAATTAACCGCCCGGATTCAAGGCGGCTCTTTTAATACGTTCCGCACCTTTTTGGCTTATAGTCCACAGATCAAAAATGTTGCTTCATTCATTGCTTATGAAGGTTCGTTTTCAGACGGACCTTTCAAGAATCCCTTGAAATACCGGCGTGATAACTTCACCGGAAATTTTGCCTATAAATTAAATGAAAATGAAGCCTTTGGCTTTAAGTTCAACGGTGGACGAAATAATTTTTTCTCCTCCGGTCAAATTCCTTTGGATGAAGTTTTTGCAGGAAGATTAGACCGTTTCGGATTTCTTGACCCCGAAAACGGCGGCAGAGTAAAACTTGGTAGTTTCAGCACCTATTACCGGAAAGAATGGGCATCGGGAAAGACTTTACGGGCAGATGCTTTTTTAGGACGTTCACTATTTGATCTGTTTTCCAATTTTACTTTTTTTACGCTTGACCCGATTTACGGTGATGAGATCCAGCAGCACGATTCACGATTACAAGAGGGGGGAAATCTTCAATTCCTACAACCATATAAGGTCGGAAATAATCAGGCACTTTTAACAGTTGGAGGAAATCTTCATTTTAATCAGATTAATGTCGGACTATATCCATCAGTTGGCAGAAATCCGAACCGCAAGTTGTTGCCCGGAAACATGGCTAACCCGGAAGTGCTTTACACTTCGTCTCAGGTAAATATTTCAAACTATGCCGGATACATTCAAAACGGAATGGATTTAGCCGATGGGCATTTGCATTTGGAAGGTGGTTTGCGTTGGGATTACTTTAAATTTGACGTTAATGGTTTTGAACAAAGTGATGTTAAGAACAACTTGATTGGAAAAGAAGGCGCGTATAAATTTCAACCGAAGGCGAGTTTGGTTTATTCACCTTTTGAAAAATTTCCGATTTCATTTTACGGAAATTATGGACGGGGAATTTCGAGCCAGGATGCACGGGGAGTTATCAGAAATCCCGACAGTCCGAAGATCTCGACCACGGATTTTTATCAAACCGGAGCAGCCTTTAATTCAGCGAAATTCTCAATCGCACCTAATTTCTTCTTTATTGACCGTTCAAATGAACAGGTTTATATTCCCGATGATGGCTCGATTGAATTTGCGGGACGTTCGCGTTCCTACGGCTTTGAACTCAAAACCTCAACCCGTATCAATAAATATTTGAGTTTCAACGGCGGTTTGACCCAGGTTATCGGAGCCTTTTATCCGGGAGAGTTTTCAACTTTAGGGAAACGAATTATTGTTGACAGCGCACCGCATACAGTGGCAAACGGAAGCCTGATCTTAACCGAGTTGGATGGTTTCAATTCATCGCTCAACTGGCGGCATATTTCCAATTATCGCCTTGACGCAGAGGATGAAACTATTCGAGCAAGCGGAAACGATGTGATTGATTTTAATCTCACCAAACGTTTGAAAAAATGGGTTGATTTAAACTTTTCGATTGATAATCTGCTGAATAAGAAATATTGGGAGACACAGAATTACTTTGAATCGCGGATCTGCCCTGTTTGCACTATTGAGTCGAGAATACATGCTACCCCCGGCTATTCCAGAGCCTTTAATATCGGAGTCACTTTTAGATTTTGGGCTAAAAACTGAGGTATAATATCCAATAACAATTATGAGTCAATTATCCAGATTTGGAATCAGTGTCGAAGAAGAATTGTTGAAAAGGTTTGATGAACTGATCGGTAAACAAGGTTATCCCAATCGTTCGGAAGCCTTTCGGGATCTGATGCGTGACGCGCTAGTTAAATCCTATTTGGAAGAAAGTGCCGAGACCAGTCAAGTGGTTGGAAGTTTGACACTGGTTTATGACCACCACGCCCGGGAACTAAATGATAAAATGAACGATTTACAGCATCAACATTATCATTTGGTGGTGTCAGTCAACCACGTTCATATCAGCCACGATGATTGTCTGGAAGTGATTGTCTTACGCGGAGAAGTCTGGGAAATTAAGTCGTTAGCTAACAGTTTATTGAGTCTCAAAGGGGTTAAACACGGTCAGCTTTTTATCACTTTGCCATCCAAAGCGATTGTCAATCCCCAAAACTAATTCTTTTGTTCTAAACTATGCCACCTGAATAGTTACCAGAGTAACTATTCAGGTTCCCCGCAAATCAAGCGAATTCAGTCAATTACAGATACTTGATTCTTGTGTCATCTTTTCGCTTGAAAAATATTTCTTGCTATTTATCTTTAATTTATTTATCTTTGTTTCATTCTGTAAATTAACTATTTGTTGAGGTAAAATCGTTGTTACACCTTTCAACTATTCGTCAACATTTTGATTCAGGCTTCAGCTCTGTTGTCAGTCTAGTTGATGATCTTGAGCAACAAATTGAAAAATTAACTTTTGCTAATCAGACTCCTTCACATTTCCAATACTTAGAGCAGACTATTTCTAATCAGCGTCAAGAAATCAAACGTTTAACTGAAACTATTGATAACAAATCCAAGCAGCTTTTCAAACTCTATCAAACCAATCATCAATTACAGATTCAATTACAACTTAGAATTGCTCCAACTCAACCTTTTATTAATCGTTTGGAAACCCAAATTGAGAAACTACAACTTCAGCTTTCTTCAGCAAACCAATTCAATCTCCAATTACAAACCAAAATTAGTGAACTGGAAAAGACTTTAGAATTCGATACCATACCCTCAATTAAACTTGATTCTCATAATTCCAGCTTACCACCCTCTTTGGATATGCCTTGGTGTAAACCAAAACAAACCCAGAGTTTGAGAAAAAAGTCAGGTCATCAAGTTGGCGGTCAACTTGGTCACCAAGGTTCAACTTTGCTTCAAGTTCATCATCCTGATTTAGTTATTGTCCATCAAGTCAATGTTTGTCAGCATTGCCATCTTTCGCTTACTAATATTGAGTCTATCCGTTTTAATAAACGCCAGATCTTTGAGATTGAAAACGGCAGATTAACTGTTATTGAACATCAAGCAGAAGTCAAACTTTGTCCATTTTGTCGGAAAATTAGCAAAGGACATTTTCCTGATAATCTTAAAGCTCCCGTTCAGTATGGAACAAGTGTATTTTCCAGAATCGTTTATCTCAATCAATACCAATTACTTCCTGTTGCCCGAACGGCTGAAACGATGAATGATCTTTTTGAATGCCCTCTTTCCTGGGCAACTATCAAACGAGCTACTAAATCTTGTGCAGATAAGTTGATTCGAGTCGAATTAAAGATTAAAGCAAAACTTCGTGATTCTGCTGTCTTGGGAGTTGATGAAACCGGCATCAACATCAATGGTGTAAACAACTGGGTTCACGTTGCGCGCAGTGATGAGTTTACTCATTTCGCTTTTCACGTTAAACGTGGTAAACCTGCCTTTGAAGCAATTGGCATTATTAATCAATTTACTGGAACTTTAGTTAGAGATGGGTTTTCTGCTTATAAAAAATACGATCAATGTCATCATAGTCTTTGTAATGCTCATCTGCTGAGAAACTTAACTTTTGTTAGTGAAAATGAGCCGAAACACAAAGTTTGGACAACAAAATTAATTAAACTTCTGGTCAAGATAAAAGACACCGTTCAGCAAGCTAAACTAAATGGACAAACTGCTTTAATATCTTCTCAACAATCTTCTTATTTCAGGCGATATGACACCATCTTAACTGAAGCCGAACAAGCCATTCGTGGTTCTCCTAAACGTAGAGAAATTCAACTTTCCTCTCGCCATCTTTATCTAAGGTTCTTAATGAATAAAAAGGCGATCTTGAGATTTATGACTGATTTTCGAGTTCCTTTCGATAACAACGGCTCGGAGCGGGATTTGAGAATGCTCAAATTGTATCAGAAAATATCGGGCTGCTTTCGGACAATTGAAGGGGTCAAAGTTTTCTGTCGAATTCGTTCATATTTGAGTTCTGTCAGAAAACAAGGGAGAGGTCTGCTCAATTCCATTGAACACGCGCTCAACGGCAAACTATGTGTTTTGAATAATTAAAGCAGACTATGTCTTGGTTTGAATATTTTTATTCTGACACCTACTTCTTCAGATGGAGTTTATCTGATAAATTGTTGTGGTTATAGTTATTAAGAGGATTAGGAATATTTTTTTCATTAATCCAAGCACTTCCATCATTTTAAGAACTGCCGCTGTTCGATTTTCAACGCCCATTTTTCGGAAAATCTGTTCATTGTGCTTTTGCACAGTTCTGATGCTAATCCCGCAGAGTGCAGCAATCTCAAAATCACCTTTCCCCAATCCAGCCCAATACAAAACTTCCGCTTCACGCTTGGTTAAGCCTAATGGTTCCAAATCACTTGGTGTCAGACTAGGTTTTTCATCCAGGAGTATCAATTGTTCTCCATTGATGCTATCAGTCACAATCTTGATGTGTAATTCCCCATCTTTCCCTTTGATTATAAAGACAGGCTGCATAGAAAAATCACCCGTTTGTCCAAGATTATTCAGTTGGTCAACGACTCGTCTGAGACTTTCCGGTAAACAATCAATTAACGGTTTTTCATCTGCGTAATACTTTTCCAACAGTTTATTTGCATAGTTCGTAGCCAAGATTGTTCGTCCATGACGAGAAAGAACAATTATGGCATTTTTTTCTGCTTCTAATGCCGTTTCAAGATGTGTTTTATTTAACTGAAGTTCCTTAAATGACCGTGAATTGTTGATTGCCGAAGCAAGATGCGGTGCAAGTAAGGTCAATCTGGTGCGGTCATCTTCGGAAAAATCCTGATAAGTCCTTCCCAAAGCACACGAAATTTCTACTTCCGATGCTACCGGAAGCATCAACGCCATCGCAAAACGGGAGTTTCCACGGCGAAAATATTCATTATAAATCGTTGACTGATGAAACTCGTTTGCCGAAATGAAATCAGTTATTTTCGCTGGAGACAGTTTATTTTTCAAAATAACTTCGTTAAATATCGGATTTTCGTGAGAATACTTATCAATTATTTCAAGTTCATCAGATGTCGGATTAAATTCATAGTCATACCAGGATTCGGAAAAATGTAATAAACCGGTTTCCGGCATTTCAAAATTGGGATCAAGCTCTAATTCCGCTTGAGAAATAGTGGTCGTTCGTCTAAATCCGTCAAAGGAAATATAGTCACTGAAAATTAGTTGGTTGATTGCCGCAAAAGTTCGTTGTGGAAGCGTTTCCGGATTTATATCAGAATGCAAAACAGCGATGGCTGAGAGTAGTTTTTCAGCATCTTGATGGCTAAGAATACTCATATAATTTTTTTCAGAATCTCAATTCTTAGGGAAAAACCTCAGTGATAATGAAGAATTTTCCAGGAGGAATAAAATACAAAAATTATTAAAACACTTAAATTATAACCAATTTATTTAATGAGTAAAGAAAATTTGAGTTGTTGTATGCCGAGAACTACGTAAATTCACGTATTTACAAAGAAATCTCCAATAGTTTATAAGTTTTGCTGAATTGTAAATTAAAAATCAATGAGAATAAAAAATGAAAATCCGTAGATCAGTAAGAGGTATTATGTTATCAATCTTCATAGACACTTAAATATTTAGTATTTACAAAAAAATCAATTTAAACTATGCTTTCGACACCAAATTATTTTTACAAAACAATTGGAAAAAGTTTTGAGACCTCGCTTCCGCAGGTAGATCCGTTCTATTTAAGCCCACTGAAGGCGGTGTTCAGAACTAAAAAAATATTTTCTCGGCTACTTATTCTCAGTAATTCTTTGTTGAATGAACTATTAAAACGCAAGGTTCCTAATCTTTGTTGTTTTCTTTAAATATGAAAGATACCAATATTTCTTTAAAGAACGCTATTAATCCTAGGATCAAATTGTTGATTTGTGGTTTTTGTTTGATTTGGCTGCTTTTATCGACTTTTTACGTTAGTGCGCCGGCGCAATCTTCAAATGTCAAAATGATTGATATTTATTTGCGAAAAGGTAATCCTGATTATGTGAATTTAAGTGATAAAAGAGTTTTTAATGTTACCTCTCAAGTCAAGGAAAAGAATTTACAATCTTGGGTAGTCGGATATAAAGCCTGGAGTTTGATGGGCGAATTTGTCTATAATCCGAGCTTTTATTATGAAATTGATTCGAGAAAATTAGTAGGAAAAACCCGCACAGTAGATTTTGAGAAAATTTCAAAATATCCAGACCTCATTAAACGCTATCAAGCAACCAAGCCAATAAATGTAGATGTCTATTTTTACGGCAATTTGTATGCAAACGGTGCTACAAACCCTGTCTGTTTCAAGATTTCCGGTAATAATCTGGTTTATTTCGGTTCGCGTTCGTCGCAAAATTATCAATCACCGACTTCTCCGGCAAGATGGAAATATGCCATTTCTTCGCTTATCACAGGGGGTTGCCGGTTTACCGATGCCGATCTCTCAGATGAATCCAAACTCAAAGGGATGATGAGTAAATTTGAAAGTTTTACACCAATTGAAGAATCTGATTACAAAACTACTCTTGACATCAAATGGGACGAAGAAGCGATAGATGAGATAGCTGAACTTTACGACAAATACGAGAAAGAAGACAAAAAGATTGACGATAAACTCAAAGCCATCAAAGATGAAAAACTGGATAAATCTGTAACTGGTTACGACAAAGATGATGAGATGGCGATGCCGGTTGATCCAATTAAAATCGATTTAGAGAAAAACTTCAACGGAACACAAACTACTGAGGGAGTTATTCAAATTAAGGGAAAGGCTAGTGGTTCACAATCACTAACAAAAAAAGGACGGATTATTGCTGAGGGCTATGAACAAGAGTTTGATATTGATACAAATGGCAATTTTAATAAACAAGTTGTTTTAAAATCTGGAATCAATAATATTAACATTTCAGTTGGAAGTAAAACTATAAAGCAACAAATAACTCTAAATAGAGAACCTGTTGATTTAAGAATAACTTTAACTTGGAACACTCCAGGCTCAGACATTGACTTGTATCTTACCGATCCAAACGATTTAACTTGTTATTATAGCAATAAAAATGCTGGAATCATGCTACTTGACGTAGATAATACAAGAGGATACGGACCTGAAAATATCTATGTCAAACATGCACAGCCAGGGAATTATAAGGTTCGAATTCAAAATTTTTCGGATGGCGTTGGAACAGAAGCCACGTTATATATTTTCGTGAATGAGAAACTTAAAGATGTGAAAAAAGTCAATTTTACAGCAAGTAAGCAAATGATCAATATTGGGACTTACACTTTTTAAAAGGACTTCGCAAATGAAAACGATAAACACACTAATTATTCTCATGCTTATTTTAGGGGCGATTACAGCAGTCTTTGCTCAAACAACAGCAAATGAGAGATTTAAAATAGCACAAGAGGCATTTGATAACTCACAGTATGAGAAAACTCTGACTCTTCTTTCAGCAATAGAGAAAGATTTCGGAAAAAGTCCGCGCATCGAATCACTGCGAGCATTGACTTTGCGTGATTTGAATCGTCCGCGTGATGCTTACAACAGTCTTTTGGCTTACTTCAAACTGACAGCAAGCATGGATTTGAGGAATAACGAGACTCATAAATCGTTGATTGAGCTTAAAGATCAGCTTCAAAAACAACTTGAGAAAGAATTGCTGGATGAAAAGAAGGATCTGCAAAAAGATCGTGAAAAAAATACAAATAATGAACTTAAAGAATCAAATCAAACTAAAAAGGCTGATGATGACCCATTAGCCGAGATAGATTTGTGGAACAAAGTTAAGGAAAGCAATACAGCTTCGGATTACTATTTGTTTATTGAACGATTTCCAAATAGTGTTTATTTAAAATCGGCAAGACAGAAGATGGAAATAATAAAAGATTCAGAATGGGATAAGGTCAAGAATTCAAAAGATCCATTTGCTATAAGAGAATTTCTCAAAACAAATCCAAATAGTGCTTTTGCAGAAAAAGCAAAGGCTCGAATGAATATGCTGGCGAAAAGTATAATCTCCTGGGAGACAATCCGAGAATCTAAAAACGTTGAGGACTTTAATAATTATTTAAATGATTTTCCAGATGGAGTTTATACTATTGAAGCGAAAAAAAATATTATTCCATATTTACAAAAAGATCTTACTTCATATTTCTCAACCAAAGGCGCGACCAGTAGCGATCATAATGTTAAATTTGTAAATGATTGCATAGCAGAGTCTAAATCATATTATAGTGTCCCTAGGTCGGTATATCCATATGGAGTTTTATTTGAGGAATCAATCAGCTTAAGAAATGTTTCAAATGTAAAATTAGTTCAGTCATCTGTTGATAAATCCTATGAAATAAAGCTTGATATGGACCCTTATTTTGAAGCCAAACAAATAGTATATAAAGATATACTAAAAAAAACTTCTAATATAAGCATGAAAATTGGATCGAATTTTAATATATATTTGGACGCTCCTCAGCCACCTAATGATTTATTTAACAAAATTGAGAAACTTGTCAAATTTTGTAAGGAAACGAATTAAGAAAATGTGTTTCAAAGAGTTTGATAATTTTGTTATTGATGAATATTGGTGTTGAATATATCCGCAAGGCTATAAATTATGGTTGCAATCACGCAAAAAAGTCTAAGAAATAAGACTAATAAATATTGTTAATTTAAGAATAGGGCTAATCTGAATCGTCCAAGATTTTTAAAAAGCTCCACTTACTTTTATGAGAATAAAAACACTTTCAATTATCACACTTATCATTTTGTTGATTAGTTCCACATTTGCTCAGGAATCTGCTGCAATTCGATTTCAAAAGGCTCAAGAAGCTTTCGATAACAGTGAATATGAGAAAACACTGACACTTCTTAATTCAATACAGAAAGATTATGGAGACAGCCCTCGTATTGAATCTCTTCGCGCTTTGACTCTACGCGATCTGAATCGTCCACGCGAAGCCTATCAAAGTTTACTGATTTACTTCAAACTGACAGCCAAATTGAATCTAAAAAATAATGCTGCACATCAGGCATTAATAGAACTTAAAGATCAGCTTCAGCAGCAGCTAGAAAAAGATGTGTTGGATGAGAAAGAATCACTAAAAACAAATCGGGGGAAAAATACAAATAATGAACTAAAAGAGTCAAATCAAACCGAGAAATCCACCGATGATCCGCTGGCTGAGCTTGAAATGTGGAATAAAGTAAAGACCAGCACCAACGCTGCTGATTATCAAATGTTTATTATGCGGTATCCAAACGGTTCGTTCGCAAACTTGGCGAAAACAAAGATGACGCAGTTAGGCGATCCGGTTTGGAATGAGGTCAATAAATCGAAAGACGCTTTTGTGTATCGGGATTTCATCAAGAAGAATCCAAATAGCCCATTTGTTGAAGCAGCAAAAGAAAAAATGAAGGCTCTCACTGCAAGTATGGTTGATTGGGAGCAAATAAAAGATAGTTCCAATCCAGCAGATTTTGAAAACTATATAAAGAAATATCCAGACGGCACATATACAGAAGATGCCAGAAAAAAGGTAAGTTTGCGTTACCAAGAATTTATTGCTAAAGGTAAAGCCTCAGTAAATGCAAAAAATTATGAAGCTGCTGTTCGTTTGTTTAATGAGGCGGCTAATCTGGATAAAAATAATCCTGAGCCTTATGAACTTATTGGAGACATATATTGGAAAAAAATATTTAATGAAGATGGAAGTGCTATTGATAAGGCCGAGCAATCATATATTGAGTCTTTGAAGCGAGGTGGTAAAGTTATTTTTATAACTACAATTGCTACTGGATGGTCACCAGGTGTATGGGTTACTGTTACGCCCCTAAAATGTGTAATAGCTGCAGATAAATACACTTACGAAACAGACTATGATGGACTTATTATTGAAAAACACGAAAAAGTTTCGGTCATTATGCTTAACTATCCAAAGGCGCTAGGTAAATATTTTGGTGTTACTGGAAAAGGTAATCAGAAACAAAGGGAATTAGCATTATATGGTTATTACGATGATAATTCGGTAGAAATATACAGAAAACTTTATAAATTTGATAATTGGAAGGACGATTTTAGGAAGAGAACTTATGCTTTCTTAAATATTTTGAAAACCGCCCAAGAGTTGTCAAAAGCAAAATAAAATTTGGAAGGGATTTTTATGAATACAAGACAAAGTATTTTTCTAATAATTCTAGGGTTAATATTGTTTGCGCCTGTTTGTCAGGCTCAAGTCTATATTTTTGTTCGGCGTGATGCTAATGATTTCGTTTACACAGAAAATGAAGCAGACGGTTATTGTAAAACGCTCATAAAAGTGACAAACAAAAAAGCTGGAGAATGGGTAAGTTTACTAGAAACTGATAAGCCTGGCTATATAGTCCTTTTTGGAGTCGCTCACCAAGAAAAGGGTATAAAACCAAAATATTTTGTCAGTTTTGGAAAAGAAACTCAGGAAGAAGCTTATAGCGAAGCGGAATCATCCGCCAGAGCCTATGCAGCCTCGATAAATCTAACGCGGTTTGTTCTATTAAATTATATTATAAACAAAAACAAATTTCCGCTTGAGCGACCTATTCCCAATATGGAAAAAGGAACTTGCAAAACTGAGATAGTCCCTCCTGAAACTAAACGAGAATCAGAAAAATCAACTCCAAAACCAAATAATTGAATTCCCAAGGGGGAACAATAAATATTTCTACTTTTGGTAACTTTTCAGGGAGTCTGTAAACTAAGTCAATTTAGCTATCGATACCAATAGTTTGGCTTAAAAAATCCTTATCTTTCAATTAAAATTTGAAGCATCTTGGTTCAATCAGATAAAAAACAAAAATATTGGCTAATGACGAAAACTTGATGATGAACTGTTTGGATCTTGGTAAAATCGCATTGAACGGCGCGACTCGCCAGTTGGTTCGTTGTTTTTGTTTGAAGGAAAGATACTCTCTCTGAAGCTGTCCAATCGGTTAAGCGAATTATGAAAAACTTATAGATAGTTATAAAAATACGGCTTTTTTCGACATAATGCCTTAAGATTAAAAAAATAAGGAGACATGGATAAGTAATATGGCGGAACTTAACGATACTAGAACAGTTTTTGATGAAATTAAAGATTGGAATTTAGACGATTTCTAACTGATTTTCGAGTCCCTTTCGATAATAATGGTTCGGAAAGAGACTTGCGAATGTTAAAACTACAGCAGAAAATATCGGGTTGTTTTCGTTCCATCGAAGGGGTCAAAGTTTTCTGTCGAATTCGCTCCTTTTTGAGTTCAGCCAGAAAGCAAGGCAAAGGTTTGCTTTCTGTCCTTGAAATAGCTTTTCAGTCGCAGTCAAAAGTTTGGATTCTTGAATAACTTTAAATATGAATGCACAAAAATCCCTTATTCGCGCCATTCTTGCCGCGCTTTTCCTGTCCACAGGAGCGGCACTTATTACTTATATTTTATTCAACATTTCGCTAGGGATTGCGTTGAGTTTTGCTTTTCTCGTGATTAGTTCATTATTGGCTGTCTATCTTTACCGATTGGATGCGACCGGGCGGAAGCAGTTTCTTAAAACCTTATTGACCGCCGCAATCATTGGTTTAATGGCTACCGCCGCTTACGATATTTCCCGCGTTTTTGTGGTGTGGTTTTTCGGCTGGGAGTTAAGCCCGTTCAAAGCCTTCAAATTTTTTGGAGAAGCCATTGCTGGAGAGAATACCAACCCGCAGACCGCTTTTATTGTCGGCGCGATTTATCACGTTATTAACGGCGTGTTTTTCAGCATCAGCTATTGTTTGCTGTTAGGCGGCAGACATTGGGTTTTTGGTATTCTTTGGGCGTTAGGGTTAGAAGTTTTAATGTTCTCGATTTATCCAACGTGGCTAAATCTCGATGCGGTCATCAAAGAATTTACAGTCGTTTCCGTTTCCGGGCATATTGTTTTCGGTGCGGTTTTGGGAGTGTTGGCGAGAAGGTTAAAAACTAAATTGAATTAACTAAGAATTATTTGACATTACCTCTAATTTCAATCCAAGTATTTTTGCAAAAAATAGAATCTTGCGCCTCATTAAGAACTATTGACTCTGGGAATTCAAATTTCTCTCTAAGTAGATTAAAGTCAATAGGCTTCTTTAATGCTCCTTCCCACCCCCCTTGCGTTACATAGAATACAGTATCATAAGTAGGTTGATTACCAGCTTTTAATAGTGTTTCTACAACTGGTTCTAAATGCTGGTAAGGCATTCTGCTTAAAGGACTACTATCAATAGGAAATGCGTTAATTCTAATTTTCATAGCGGTTCAATTTAACCAATTTATTAGGCTTTATTTTAATGGAAAAATTTCCAATTCTTTTAAGACAAGGTTAGGATTTTCCACAACGATTTGACCATAACCCCCTTTTCCAAATTTTGAATTTGCTTTTGCAAGTCCAAAAGCAGCAGGGGTATCTTCAATTACTTCAAATGCTATTACATTAGGACGATATAACCCATTTCGTTTACTTACTTGTAGTCCTTCAAATAACACAGATGCAATGCCATTTGACTTAAAGATACTTCTTTTTGTTGTAAAAAAATTTCCTACTCCGGGCGCACCAGCGTAAATAATTGTTCCTTTCTTTAAAACAATATCACGAAACCTATCAACGCCTAAATATAATCCCTTTCCTTGTAATGACCTTGCAAAACTGGAAGCTGATTTGCCTACAACCTTCCCCAAATATTTACCACCCGGCACGACTCCAAGAACCCTTTGCCACATTGCTAATTGTTCACCTGTAATCAGGTCTCTCCCAGTTTTAGCTTCAATAAAGCCTTTGATTGTGCCAACAAAGGGTGTGAAATCCAGTAACAGGCTAAGTAAAGCGGCAAAAACCCCGAGTCCGAGAAGGGAAGCCAGCGCAACTTGAAATGTATTGTAACAATCGCTGAACGAGCCGCAATTATCCGCTCTTGCGATGCTGGGCAACAGCAACAAACAGCCGCAGACTACAATATAAATGTAACTTCTTTTTATCCTCACATCGTTAGTTAAACCTCTGCTTTTTTGGGCGCAGGGGATTGTGGATTTACAAGATAAAACAAGACTAATGCAAAAATGGTAACAAATAACATTGGACGAAAAGTAACATTATTCACCCGCCAAAATTGCGACAAAATAAGATAACCGACCCCGTATAAAACGATGGTCACGACCATAAGACGGAGTGCCAGCGGGATGCTTTCCATTAGCCGAGCGTAGCCGCCTATCGGAAGCGGAATAACACCGCGTTGAAGCAATTGCAGAACCAGCACGACCACGCCGACTATTACTGCATCCGCATTACTTGTATAAAGCCCCGATAGAAACAACGCCGCCCACAATGCGGCGCATAGTGCCAAGATAACGCGGGGGATATATTCAGAGAGCGGCTTAACATCGTTTTCAGTTATAGCATCTTCGACTAATGAGATTTTTTGACTAAGATTGTCGGAGAAAGTCGCCGCCGCTTGTAAAGCCATCCGCACCAGCGAAGCCACCGCCGCGAGTCCTAGAAAGATAAAATAATATTTTTGTAAAGGCTCATTAGCCGGAATGGTAGGTTCAGCATCGTGCCAAGTAAAAATAGGACGAATCAACACAGGCACGAGTTGCGACCATAAAAAAACTAGCCCAAGCGTGATAAGCAAATGCCCGAAAATGGCTAGTATCACACTTGCAACTTTGCCTAAACTAGCGATAAGGTAAAATTCCGCTAACATTGATTTGGTAATCAGCGCAATTCTAGTCGTAACGATGGCTAAGAGTGCATAGGAAATTATCCACGAGAATTTATACAGAAAAACGCTGGAGTCTGCTTTGTTTGAGAACCAGAAGGGGAAAAAAAGAAAATAATTTCCTAAAGCGAAGCCCATCAATAACATTGTGCCAAGATGTGCGCTTAAAACTCCGAGCGCAATCGCCAATGCCAAAAACAAATAGGATTCTGTATATGCCTCTGTAAAAAAGTAATTACCGACATTACCGAAACAACCGAATAATAATCCAATGGCAAATATAACAGGGCTTAATACCGCCGCCAAAATCGGAAAGGTAGTAATATACAACCCATCCGTCAACGCCGCCGCCAAAGTTGGCGAAAAGCGTTTTAAGAGGCGTGGCAACAACACCCACCAAAAATTTGCCAAAGCATTCATAGAAATTAGTTAGGGCTGTGAAACAGTCGCTTCGAGTAAATTACATTTTTCGCCCGTTCTTATGACTTTCCCGGTTACTTTGACCATATTAGTTATAGGTATGACTTCGCCGGACGATGTTTTGACGGTAGATTTGACGAAAGTATTTTGCTCATCAATTTGATTATTACCTTCGCCTTTTACCAAAAAAACAAATTGGTTAGCGAAGCCTTGCGGTTCTGCTACTGATTTTTCGGTCAACCCATAAGGCATTTGCATTTCGCCGTTTGCATTTTTTACCGTTAAGCCAAAATCCGGCGGCTTGCCAATATAGCCTGTTACTGAAACCGTTTTATTGATATTTTCTGCTTCGCACATTGCGGAAGGCGTAATATTCTTTATTGTAACTTGGCTAGTCAGTTTTTGAATATTGGAACAGCCCAACACCATTACTATTGCGAATAATATTGGAAATCCTACTTTCCAACTAAATTTCTGCATAATTATTAAAGCATCTCCTTCAATTATTTTTTGTGACTATTTTTTGAACGATGGCAAAAGAGCCGCCCCCGCAAGGGCAATCATCAAACCAAAAATTGTTATAGGTATGCCAACGTGAAAAGAAATTTGCGCTTGAGACCTAAACATCTCAAAAATCATAATGGCGGTGCGGATAAACACTAAAAATAGAGCAAATATCGTTAATCCAGCGACAATAAGCCTTGTAACCCAAGCATTTTCTATGATGAAGGGCAGAAATGAAGCTACCATAATTCCTAAATATAAAACGGGTAATAACCAAACGACCATTCCCATCTGATAACCAGCTACATTTGCGCCAATAATCAATACTGATACAGATGCCCACGGCAAAAGAAATGCAAAGAGTGCCAAAAATGCCCCTGCGGGAGCAATTAACATTCTGATAATATCAAAAGGATTAACTGTTTTTTTGTCAGGAATATTTTTCATAAGATTTTCTTAAATTATTTAAGTGAGATATTGTAACATTATGAAAAATAATGCAATTAATATCTTTAATTTATTCGAAACTTCAATTACTGTCTCGATAAAGAGAAAAGAATCTCTAAAAACAGATGCTATTTAAGTTCCTAAATAGATTAAGTTAACAATTTAGTCTTGAACCCAATATTAAAAAATCACTAAGACAGATAATTACAAGCTAACGTCAAAAAGGATATTACAGCAACAATTCCACAGATTACTGATAAACAGCCTGTTCTCCGACTCAACTTTTCTTCATTTTCATATTTGTTTGTAAATGTTCTATCCCAAAAACCAGCTTTGTTTAAAGTGTAACGGCTGCTACCGCCCCAAAAACGAAAGCCAAAAGCACCTAATAAGCTACTTAGAAAAATGGCTAAAGCGATATAAAAAGGAGAGTCTGACTCACTTTTTTCAAACTTAATATTTGGTGCATATGTAGCAAACGCTGTCTGCAAATCTGCAAATCCTGGTTCGGCATCACTCCGCTTCAGAAAATCAAAGAAAAATTGAGGCGGCGTATCTTTAATTCCGCTTTTCCAATTAAAATAGAGTCGCCTAGTAAGAAAACTCTTACGAAATGTAATACTTTCAAGGGATTCTAATGGAAAAGAAGGATCATTGAGTATGATTGATTCATATTCGACAATTAAACGTTTATCAGAAGTAATAACAATATTTGGCTCACCAGTTCCCAAACTAACCCGCGCAACTGCTTGGCTCTCAGGATAGACTAATAATTCAAATGATCCCGAAATAGTATCAACATCAACTACCACCTTATTATCATCTCTTTGAATTCGTAACTTATGTTCTCCTTTCGTATGAAGTTCAACATAACCCGTCATTCCTATCTTGAAAACCTGATCTGTTCCTTTGGCTCTATCCCTCAAAACAAGATAGGTAAATTTATCTTTCACATCAAATGTATGTTCTATGGCAAAAATACCGACAGGCGTAATAACTCCTCCACTAACTGACCATAAACCATCATCAGTTTTCTTAATCTGTAAGGAAACAGGAATTACATTTGGGCGATATTCAAATGTGGTTTTTGACCTATCAACCTGAAATGCAAAACTGAAATTAGCGAAAATGAAAAAGACTAAAAAAGTCGCCTTAAAAAGGTGCATAGAATTTCATTTGAGACAGAAAATTTTGATAATCTTAAAACAGAAACATCTTAAATTACAAGCTTTTGTAGATATTTATTTTTAATTAATGATTCTTATGCTCGATAAAGTTGTTAGTAAATAAAGAGACTTAAAACCTTTTGATGAATGGATGAAAATAATAAAGAATAAACCATTGTAATTTAATATCTTTTCGTTTTAGAATTTACTTTGTTTTGAAAATTCTAAGATAAATGCGTGCAATGATTGGACAATGGAAAACAAGTTCAGATGAACATAATTTAACAAAATAAGATCTTGAGCGGAACTCAACAATTCAGATAGCTCTAACAGTTAAGTCTAATTTTTGCTAACTAAAATGAATATAATCTCAAATAAAAATTGGTTATTTTTTCCTTTTATAATTTTAATCCTGTTTGTATCCGGGTGTGCTTTTTTTGCACGGATAGGGGAAACGATTCGCCCTATTTTCCCCGAAAGGAAAAAAGATGTTTCTAAAACTCCTGAATATCCCTCTGGCTCCTGCTTAAAAACATCTGTTGCAGAATTAAGAAAAGGTGTTGCGGCAGATGATGGAAATTATTATTGGGATAGGTTCAAAAACAATAAATGCCTTGAAGTTTCTGGAACGATAGTAAGTAATGGGTCAGATTTTGTTATTTTGGATTCAAATCAATCTGGAAGAGGTCAAGGAGTTGTTTTTCGATTTCAGCAGGATAGAATTTCCGATTTGTCCAGTTTACAAATAGGACAAAATATCTCAGTTCAAGGCAAATGTTGCGAAACTTATAGTAGAGAATCGGGAAGATTTTATGTTGTTTTTCATCATTCAGCCATAGTGCGCTAATTTTATTAATACCTGCCGAATTATTATTGCTTAGATTACTGCCACATTTTCATAGATTTTCAAAATTACTTAGATTACAAACCACCTGAATAGTTACTTGACAGACTTGAGTTCACAACAAATAGGTTATACATAGGCAAGAATTTCATGTATTTGGGATCGGGAAGCAATCGGGAACACTTCTGATTCCCGGCACCACAGGCATTGGATGTTAATATCCTGACAATATTCGGTTGGTTGTAAAAGGTCAGGATTAGCTGCAATCTTGACCTTAACCGACTGAGCCGCCTCGTCAAAATTTATAAATTGACCTTCTTTCCGGTAATCCTGCCAAACTTTTTGCACCACATTTTGATTCGCTATCTCCGCAAGTAAATTAAATGACTCCGCATATTTCGGGTCAACCGACTGATCTTCAAGGATGGAATAAATGATTGATAATAATTTCGCCAGTAAGTCCTCGGCTGAAACTACCCGCCAAGTTAGCTCACCGATCTTAAGGTTAGTCAACCGTTGAGCAAGTGTGTCTGACTGAGGAGTAAAAACTTCTATCCGTGTCCGGTATTCTTCATCCACCAATTGGAGCAAAACTTTTCCTTTTTCCCGGAGGGGATGAAAATGATTAATCAAAAAATTCCGACCTAAAGAATGACCGATTTGCGAAAAATCTGTTAAATAAACCGTATCAATGTCATTGAGCTGCCGCTTTTTCGTGGGCTTTCCGCTTTTAAGCAAATGGTAGAGAATGGCTAGGCTGCCCGTGATAATAATTGGCTCGGATAAGGATTGTGACAGTTTGGAAATCGAGCCGATACACTTATCAATGTCATCTTTAGTAAGTAAAATATCCGACAAAAACTGATGATTACCGATTGTCCTTTCGTTCAGATCCATATTTCCTTTTTAATCCCAATTAAACGTCAAGTGGCGATTTTTTATTAGTCGGCAAAGCTGAAAATATTCAATTGTTTTTTATATTTGAAATCGCTTTTCTGAAAAATCGGGTCATAATAACATATTCTATTTGATTTCTATTTTTTTGCTTGACTCTGGACTTAGCTCAAGGGTGTAAACTGTTTTTATGGAGCGTTCAACGCTGCAAATCGGGGAGCTTGCGACCCGTTCCGGGGTTAGTGTTGATACCGTTCGTTATTATGAGCGGCGGCAGCTTATTGCTTGGGCAACTCGCAGCAATGGCGGCTACCGAATCTTTCCGATTGGGACTATCGAACGGATAAAGTTTATCAAACAAGCCCAGGAGTTAGGTTTTTCACTTGATGATATTAAACAACTTTTAGCTAATGGTAGCGGAGAAGCAGAATGCCGCCGGGTGCGGGATATTCTCCGCCAAAAACTTTCCGAACTGGATCAGCGCATCAAGCTAATGCACGAATTTCGCCGGACAGTAGCCAACAACCTGGCTAATTGTGAACGCGAGCTAAATGAACACGGTCAGGATGCACATTGTCCGGTCGTCATCACAATTGAGAGATCGGGGACATCAAAGGTAGGCGAAAAGGAGACAAGCCATGAAGCGCAAAATTGAAGCCGGAGTTTTAGGGATTTTATTATTAGGACTGGCTGTTTTCGTCGGATTTAACTTGATGAGTAGTAATAAAACTATCTCAGAGCAAACTAGTTATTCAACCGATCTCGAAAAATTAAAAACAGATTTTAATCGGGATAAAGATAAGGTTCGGCTGGTCCTGCTGCTATCGCCAACTTGACCGCACTGTGTTCGGGGGGCTTCCGAAATTCAAAGCAAAGTTTTAGATCAAATCAAAAACGAAAATCTGAGCATTTTTGTAGTTTGGTTGCCAATGTTACCATTTGATGGCGAAGGCAGTGTTCCAAAGGCTTTAAAGCTCTTGCCGGACAAACGAGTCGTTCATTTTTGGGATGGTCAGCAAAAACTTGGTAAGGCTTATAAACCTGTCCTTGAACTTGACCGAACTGCCTGGGATGTTTATTTGCTCTATCCGCCCGGAACAGAGTGGAAAGAAGAGCCGCCAAAACCGGTTTTTTGGATGCATCAATTAGGTGTAGAAGTCGGACAACCGTTAAATGGTGAGATCTTAGCTGAAGAAGTCAAAAAACTTCTGGAAGCGAAAAAGAAGTAGAGGAACGAAAATGTTAAAAGAAAAAACTGCCCTGGGTGGCGCAATTATTGCCGCGTTTATCGCTAGTTTATGTTGTATTTTACCGCTTTTATTTGTGGTCTTGGGTGTTAGTTCGCTCGGAATGGCGGCAATCTTTGAACCATTCCGATCATATATGATGGGGAGTGCTATTGTTCTTTTAGCCCTCGCTTATTATTGGATCTATTTCAAGGCTGATAAATCAACAGCTTGCGCTCCGGGCGAAGAATGTCAGACCAAATCATCAAATCTCGGCTCCCGGATCGGCTTATGGAGTGCGACTTTGGCAGTAGTCTTGTTTGCATTTACGCCATATATTACGGCTACCCTTGCCAACCGTGTTTCAGTTAAAGAACCAGAAATTATTACTTCGGATGACGATTGCTGTCCGCTGAAAAGCGCAGCAAAAACAAATGGGATTGTCAGTGCCGATCCTCAATTACCCGCCAACCTCAAACGGGTAACTTTTACGGTGACAGGGATGAGCTGTGCCGCCTGTGAGCCTGCCATCAGAATTGCGCTCGAAAAAACGACGGGCGTTAAACGTGCCGATGTCAGTTATGAAAGAGGCAATGCCATCGTCGATTTCGACCCGAACAAAACCACGCCCGATAAATTGCGCGAGGTCATTAACGGCACTGGTTACAAGGTCAAAGAATGAACGAAATGGAAAATTGTTGCAGTGGGTTAGAAATAGCCTGTGGGGTGCAACCCGCCTGCAAAAAATGTGGTGAACCAGGAAGGGCAGTTTGGCGGCAAACGGTCGTTCATCACGTCAAAAGCGAAAAGCTGGCTTTGATCGGGAATGCCGAATACAAATTTTGCGCGACGAAGAGCTGTCCGGTCGTTTATTATGCGGAAGGAGATCAGGAATTTATCGTCACGGATGTGCGGGAACTGGTCACCTCTAAATCTGAAGGTGATGACCGCCCCCTCTGTTATTGTTTCGGTTTTACGGAAGGCGATCTTCGTCAGGAAATAGAACGCACGGGCAAAAGCAAGGCTCCCGCCCAGATCAGCCAATTTATCAAAGAAAGGCTCTGCGCCTGTGATACCCGCAATCCTTCCGGCGTTTGCTGTCTGGGTGGCGTTATAAAAGCTGTCAAACAGCTCCAAGGTGAGAGTGTCGAAGGTTAATAATTGTTTTTTTAAGGAGTGTAAATAATGTTCTTAAACGCATTGATATTCATATCTTTTGCGGCTTTAACACTGATCGGCTACAGTTCATTGTCGGTAGCCGATCAATCGAGTCAATTAGTTATTCAATCAAAGCAAGGCTCGCAGGAGCTTAAAACCACCCGGCTTCATATTGACGGCTTTATGAAGAGCAAAAGCGGGGCGATATGAACTTCCTGACCGGAAACGGTCAAACAGGCTCTGGAAGAGCTTGCCGCTGTGCGTAAAGTTGAAATGCTTTTGGAAATGGATGAGTTTCTGGTCACCTATGATCCCTCAAAAGCTAATGACGAATTACTAATCGAAACGGTTAAAAAATCGGGTTATACTGCCCAGGTAGCTACTGACCAGGTGGCGAAATCCGAGGAAAAAGAAATAACTGTTTTACCCCTGGGGTTTCCTATTTTGGATAAAGCCCTTGCCCAAGCCAAAGCGGAAAATAAGCCGCTGGTTTTGGATTTCAATGCTGAGTGGTGCGTTCCATGTCGCCGTTTAGAGAAAGAGGTTTTTGCTAACCCGAAGCTGGCAGCGCAATTAAAAAAAGTTATCCTGGTCCGAATAGATACGG
>DAORIL010000019.1:0-24137 GCA_035438525.1 Pyrinomonadaceae bacterium | reverse complement strand
AAAAAGGCGGGACTAATTTTGGGAATAATCGCGATAGGAACAGGGATTGGAAGTGCTCTAACCGCTGGTGCTACAAAAGCATCGATTATTCAAAACATTACTGGTGACACAAGTAAAAGTAGAGGTGGTAATTTTGGATTAACTTCAAGTATTTTAGCCGGAGTTGGTGCGATTGCTAATAACTTCTCTCAAAAGAATAGCGACCTGACTCCGGAACAAAGGAGAAGGCGCGACATTGATGCAGCGGTTAATTATAATCTTATAAAACGATTATTGAAGAAACCTGATTGTGCAAAATATATCCAAGGTAATAGCTCCGAAAATGTAGTAGATGCATTCTACAAAATCAATATTTCTTACGGTGGCACAGGACAAACTTTATTGGGTGGACAAATTAATCATAATGCAGTTGCAGATACTGATGGTTTGGGAAAAGGAGGAAATGCACACATATTTTTAAATGATCAATATTATGATAAAGCAGGATTAGTTGGAAATTGGACACCAAGATCGACAATGAATACTTTAAATGCGCGAACAATGGTTTTACTTCACGAATTACGACATGCGATGACAGGAATTGGACACCCTGATACCGGAAACCCAACAGTTGATGAGGCAGACCCTGAAAGTAATACAAATTGGAATAAAAATATAGCAAAAAAGTGTTTTGGAGTTACTTTCAATTAGTTAGTTAACTTGAATTTTATGAATATTTATAAAGCGGAGAAAGCTGCTATGATTATATTAATATTCTTGGCAACATGGCTTTTTAGTTGTAAGGATATTGAAGAATTAAAAACTACAAGCATTCTAGAGATTCGTAAAGAGTCAGATGGTAATACAACATTCAAGGGTCAGCTTTTACTAATTCAACTTTATGACAATGGCGAAGCTGATGCCGATATAGTAATTTCTAAATCTGAAAAAGAGACAAAATTTGAAAGGAAACGATTTGTAATCTCAAATTCGGATTTAGTTGAAATTGGAGCAATTATGAAGGATTTAGAAAAAACTGAATATAAACGTCACTATCTGCCAAATGCGCCTGGCAGTGATGTTTTCAGTAAAACTACTATTATTTTTAAAAGCCAATCCAATCAAACTACAACTATTCAGATAGAGGAAAATGATGTGGGTGTTTTACTTGAAAAGTATGAAAAAACATATCCTAAGCCACTTGTGTCAATGTTAAAGAAAGTCAACGAAATAAGACTAAACTATGGGAAAAATTAAGTTTAGGATTCAAAACAATGTAAAAATAATTCAATTATTTTTACCAACTTTACTTTATGAAATTCAGCTTTATTTGAATTTTGGTTTTCGATATTTCTGATAAATCAAAAGGAGTAGAAATTCGCCATAGGAGACTAGATGTATATTGACGTATTTTGTCGCAAAAAGTGTTTTCCGATTTCCTGGTGGATATCAGTTAGCTTGATAGTTATTTTTCAAGCTACTTTAACTCAAACATTCTACCCACAGCAATTTAATCAACCACAAAACTATTCGGCAATGTATCAGCCGAATCAGAATTATCTGCGGAATTCTCAGGTTTTTCGTCAGGAAATTGCCCGATTTCAGATCAATGTCGTGCGGGAAGGCAAAGAACCTTTACCGATCACCCAAGTTCCGCGAGTGGAGAAAGGCGATGTTTTGAAGATCAAACTTTCCGATGAACAGGTCGGCGGTCTCAAACTTGACCAAACGATGTGGGATTGGACATTTCTGGTGACTTTTATCAATCCTTTGCGAAGAATGAAGGATTCAAGTTCCAACCACCTTTTGAAAGATAAATCCAAATCCAATCCGGTTTCCGAAGAGATCCAATTCCGTAAAACCGGCTGGTATAAGGAATATTCCTTTACCGTTCCTTACGATTCGCAACCCGTTTTCTTTCTCTACCCCCGCCCCAAATACCGCAAACAACTGATGAAAGTGGTTTCGAGTAAATATGAAGATTTACGCAAATTAGGCGAGAAAACGATTGAACTTGCCGGAGCATATTCCCAAATCAACAGCTTTTTGAACGAATTGCAGTTTGTCTTAAACCGTAATGCTCAACAATACGGCTATACCTATACACCGGGAACTACCAATAACAGCACTAATAACAACAACTATTACAATCCCTACAATCCGTATAATCCTTACAACCCATATAATCCAACCATTCCGAATCAGCCGAATCAGCCGAATGTGCCAATCTTTGGTTTGGCAACCGTCCCGATGATGAATCAAATTGTCGAAGGATTAGCCCGCAGCTTCAATATCAATCTGCCATCCTGCTGGGGAACTAACAATTACAGCAATTATCTGAATAACAGCAGCGGTTACGGCGGAATGAACAATTACGGCTCATCTTACAGCTCAAGTTATTACGGCGGTTCAACCGGAGGTTATTACGGCGGAACCGGAGGTTATGGCGGGAATAATCAGATCATGGATTTCATCAATCGCTCGCAATGCGTGGCAAAGAATGTCAATCTAGCCGATTTTGATATTTCGGTGACCCGGATGTGGCAGCAGGGAGGAGTCTTTCTCCTGGCGGAACTGCAAAAGAAATATCCCCAAATAGCTTACTGGATCAACATTGCGGCGGCGGCAATTGATTTTATCGTCAAAGTCTTTCAAAAAGCTCCGCTCAGAATTGTCCCGACCATGATCCAAACAAACGACAATCCAAACATCAATAATAACTACGGAAGTTCAAGTAATTACAGCAGTTCCGGTAATTATCAAAACAGTTATAATCAGCCAAATTACAGCGGAAACACGGGCGGTTATCAAGCAAATTCTGCCAACAATCCAAATGCCGGAAAGATTTCCCTATTCGCGGATACCCAACCAACTGAAAGTCAATTCGTAACTGCTTATCCAATCGTGGTGCAGAAATGGCAATCGAATCCTGATCCCGATGTCATTTCCTTGTATCCGCCTGTTCTGGCAGAACCTTGTCTGCATACCGGAACAAATCTGCTGAAAAGTATTGAATTAGCCAACCAATCGAGCGAAGACCAGTTTTCACGCAACTTCCGGTTAGTGGTAAGTGCCGAAAACGGCTTTCGCAAAGAATTTCCACTACGAAAAAATCTTGGCTTAGGCGGGTGGGAATTAAATTTAACCCCCGAAGATTTGAACTCAATTCCCAAAATCAAGATGAATCTGGAAGCCGAATTAGTCGGCAGCAGAGGCTTTAATGAAATCAAGAGTCCGAAGTTTGCCATCCCGATTCCGCAAGGCGGCAGTTGGGAAATCACCGCCGAATCCCAAAAAGGCTTTGTGATTGGTGGGAAAAGAATCATTAATTTACGAAACAATTTAGGCAGTTGCCGTTGTCTGCAAGCGGTAATTTACAAACCTTCATTCGGCGGACAATTTATCTTTGAAGCGGGTAATCCGGGTAATCCCAACAAATTGGAATATTCAGTGGATAATAAAGAAGTTTCCTTTGAGATTGACACCAGCTCATTTCAGCCCGGACAAGGAACTTTAGAGATTAAAACTTACGGCGGTGATAATCAGCAAACGCAATATAACCAAAACCCCGGACAAACAGCCAATAATCTAAACATAAAACTGTATCCGGCTCCACCAATGATTCAAGAAATCAAAGCCAGACGGGGGGATCGTGAGATCTTATTGACCGGGGACAGATTAGAGCAGATAAATTCAATCAACATCAATGGCAAACGGGCTATCGTAACGGGGGGACGGGGAGACTCGGCGACAGGGGGACAGAATACCTTTGGCAATCAGTATCCGCCGCAAAATCAAGGTTATGTTTCAGCTAACCAACCCGTCCCTGCGTCCCCCAATCCCCGTATCTCCGTGTCGCAAATTCCAACCCAATTTCAAAATATTGCCCCGAATCAACGAGTCGCAGTTTTTGAGGATAAAACAACTCGCATTACTTCAAACGATATTTCATTGGAAATCAGTTTAGATGATAACCGCATTTTTCAATACCCCAATAAATTTACGGTGGGAATTTCGCGTCCCTCCATTAAAGCCAATGAGTTGAATGAGATCGACGGCAGCTTTGTGAGGGATGAGGGCAAAGGGATGAGGGATGAAGTAATTGTTCAAAATCAGACCGTGATGGTGAGTCCAAAAATTCAAAATTCAAAATTCAAAATTCAAAATTCAGGAGCAAATAATTCCAGACCACAGCTTGATTTGTCAAATTATCCCGTGGTTCTGAATGATAAAAACAAACTGACACTAGCGGTGCAGAATGTCTTGACCGATTACAATTTTAGACTGGAAAATTTATCAATCGAAAGCAACATCGAAAATGCTACGACTAACCCAATGGATTTACCAAGAGTTACTTTTGAGGTGTTGGATACCAATAATCTGCGAATCAATTTCAATTTCAGTCTAACCGCAATTAAAGCCTTGAGTGGGAGGCGGTTACAATTCCGAATCAAAGACCGTGAAAGAGGAGATTCGGATTGGTATGTGATCAAACAAACCTTTGTCAGAATTCCAAACATTGAATCAGTCAAATGCACCACTGAAATGAACAACCAATGCGAATTGCGGGGCGAAGGTTTAGACTACATCGCCCAAGTTTCAACCGATGGCGGACGTAGTTGGTTTCCCAGCCAAAGCGGAACTCAACTACAGGTTCAGCCCACGGCGGAAGGAAATTTAATGATGCTGATTCCAATGCTCATCAATCAGAAATTTTTACAGATCAAACTACGGGATTTTCCGAATACGGAAGGCTTGCCGGTAAATAATTTTGCTTATTCAAATTCGGTGAAGAGCTTGAAAAATTCAAATCAACCAAAAGGTCAGACTCCGAATCAACCGAATAATCAAGGGCAAATGATGAATCAAAATCTCTCCAACGGACAATTTCAAAGTCCATCACCGAATCCGAATCCAAATAATCCCAATCAAACCGGAACAAAGCCGGATTCATTAACTAAATCAGGCAAAAAAGGAGGACAAAAAACAAAGAAACGACCTTGATAACCAACCGGATGCCAAGTATATTAGATTGAAACTAAAGAACTTATTTCAATTGCTGTCCCCTCAATTTTAGTAACTATGGCATCAATCGAAAGAACCGCGTATCCGCGAATCAAACAAACTTTAAGCAAATCCGAAATTCAAGACTTTTATACTCCGACTGTAGAGGAAAAATTCTTTATCCGTGAAAACGCCCGTAATGATGAACCGCAACTGCATTTATTAGTTCAGTTAAAGTGTTTTCAAAGGCTCGGCTATTTTCCCAATTTGGAAGACGTGCCGGATTCAGTAGTCAAACATCTGCGCTCTGCTTTGATGTTTAAGGACGAGATTTTTCCGCTTGTCATTCCGCGCACTTTGTATCGGCATCAGGCGGCAGTCCGCCAATTTTTAGAAGTCAAAAGCTATGACAAAATTGCCCGTAAATTGATTGTCAAAGCTGTTTATCAAGCGGCAAACGTGATGGATAATCCGGCTGATCTGATCAATGTCGCCATCGAAGCTTTGATTAAGGAACGCTATGAACTGCCGGCTTACAGCACCCTTGACCGCTTGGTTGGCAGAATCAGAAGTCTAGTTAATCGCCGTTTGTTTCAAACCATTTTACGCCGTCTGAGTGAACATCAAGTTTCAACTCTCGAAAGATTGACCGAGCCTGACTCAACCAGCTATCGGACACCTTATAATTCGCTCAAAGAACTACCCAAAAAAGCCACCTTAAAGCATTTGCAGGAATTGATAAATCATCTTGATTGGTTAATCGGAATCGGTGATTTCAAAGAAGTTTTGCGGGATGTTTCACCACTAAAAATCAAACATTTTTACGCTCAAGCCAAAGCGCTTGATGCCCGTGAGATCAAAGATTTTGCTGATCCGAAACGCTTGACATTGCTGGTCTGTTTAACTCACCGCGCTCAAATCAAAGCCAGAGATGCCTTGATTGAAATGTTTATCAAACGAATGGCAAAACTGCACCAAAAAGGGAGAGATGCTTTGGATGTGATGCGATTAAAACAAATGGCAACCACTGAGAAATTGGTGACAGTTCTTTCCGGCTTTTTACAAAAAGTCGATTTAGAAAAATCAGATGCGGAAGTTGGTAAAAACATTAAAAACTATTGGGGCAATCAAAATTTAGAAGGTTTACTTAAGGATTGCGAAGCCGTTTCAGCTTATTTTGGAGATAATTATTTTCAACTGATCTGGCAGTTTTACCGCAGTCACCGCCAAACACTTTTCCGTTTAATCAATGCTTTGCAATTTACTTCGACCAGCAATGACCAATCTTTAATGCAATCTTTGGAATATTTGGTTGAGAGCGAAAATAGAAAATCAGAACATTTGGAAGCAAACATTGATTTGGACTTTGCGGCGGAGAAATGGAAACTCTTGGTTTTGAAAATGGTAGATGGATTACCTGTCCTTGACCGTAAACATTTTGAAGTTTGTGTATTTTCCTATCTGGCGCAGGAACTCAAATCGGGCGATATTGCTATTGCTGATTCCGAAGAATATGCCGATTACCGTGAACAACTGCTGTCTTGGGATGATTGCGAACCACTCCTTAAAGATTTCTGTGCGGAAATGAATTTGCCCGATAATCCGCCGGACTTTGTTGAGAAGTTGAAAAATGAATTACAAAACACGGCAGAATCGGTAGATCAAGGCTATCCGAAAAATTCTGCTTTAACTATTGACGAGAAAGGTGTTTTAGTTCTTCGTAAAAATGAAAAACAAGAAACTTCCGCGACTTCTAAGGCTTTGGAATCAGCCATTGTGAACCGGATGCCGGAAAGAAATTTGATTGATATTCTTTCCAATGTGCAGTTTCATACTAATTGGATGAGACACTTTGGTCCGCTTTCAGGAAGTGACCCGAAACTACAAAAACCTGTCGAAAGATATTTGCTGGCTTTATTTACTTACGGCTGTAATCTTGGTCCGGCGCAAGCCGCCCGCCATATGCGCGGAATTATTTCGGCTCATATGTTGTCATTTGTCAATCGACGGCACATCAACGAAGAAAAACTAAATCTGGCTTTAGTTGATTTGCTTGATAGTTATCACCTTTTCCGTTTGCCAAAATTCTGGGGCGATGGCAAACACGCGGCGGCTGACGGGACTAAATATGACCTTTCCGAACAAAATTTGATGGCGGAATATCATATTCGTTACGGCGGTTACGGCGGCATTGCCTATCATCACGTTTCGGATTTATATGTGGCTCTCTTCTCGCATTTTATTAACTGCGGAACCTGGGAAGCTGTTTACATTATTGACGGACTTCTGAAAAACGATTCGGAAATTCAACCCGACACTTTACACGCTGATACCCAAGGACAGTCCACTACCGTTTTTGGATTGTCATATCTGCTTGGGATTGAACTGCAACCCAGAATCAGAAATGTCAAAGATTTAATTTTTTACCGGGCAGAAAAAGGAAAAAAATTCAAACATATTGACGCTCTGTTTAGCGAAACAATTGATTGGGACTTAATCGAAACCCATTGGAAAGACTTGATGCAAGTTGTCTTATCCATCAAAGTTGGTAAAATTTTGCCCTCAACCTTGCTCAGAAAATTAAGAAATTACAGCCGCCGCAATCGGTTATACTTCGCTTTTCGGGAACTTGGGAGAGTGATCCGAACCATTTTTCTTTTGAAATATATTTCCGACAAGGAGTTCCGCGAAGAAATCAATGCCAACACCAATAAAGTGGAAGCCTACAATGGTTTCTCCAAATGGCTCAATTTTGGCGGCGAAATTTTACAAGAAAATGACCCTGAAGAACAGGAAAAGCTAATTAAATACAACACTTTGGTAGCCAATGCTTTGATTTTCCAAAATGTGATTGATCAAACCCGAATTATTCAGAACCTAAAGTTGGAAGGCTTTGAGGTCAAAGCCGAAGACTTGAAAATTCTGAGTCCGTATTTGACAGCCCATATTAAAAGGTTTGGAGATTATGTCGTTGATTTAACAGAAGTTCCGCCGCCTTTAGACATTGAATATACCTTTTCGGTTTAAGAAAAATTGTATGTTTTGTTAAACCTGTTTAACACTAATACCTATTTTTACACTTATCTCGGCTGTATGCGTCATAGAAGATGATGTGTTGGATGAAATGGAGTTCTTTGAATTGGAGGACGAAGAGGCACTTTGTGCAATGGCGTAAAATATGGAGATTGGAGTTACTCAAAGATGGAAACACAAGAAGGCTGTTTATCAGCCTTTGCGTGATTATTTTAATCCAAGACATTTTGAAATAACTGAAATTGGAGAAGTAATTGCCAAAGATTTTGTGACCACGAATCATTACACAAACGCCTATCCTGTGGCGAGAAAACGGTTTGGCTTATTTGAAAAAGGAAATTTGGTCGGCGTTGCCGTTTATTCCCATCCGATGAGCGAAAAGGTCATAACCAACGTCTTCCAATGTGAAAAGGCTTCGGACGGGCTGGAATTAGGGCGTTTAGTCCTGTTGGATACTGTTCTCAGCAATGCGGAATCATTTTTTGTTGCCGAATGTCATCGCCGGTTAAAGAAACTTGGATTCGTCGGCGTAGTTTCCTTTAGTGATGATCTGCCGAGATATTCGGCTGATGGGAAGAAAACATTTGCCGGACATTTGGGCATTGTCTATCAGTCGCTCGGAGCTTCTTTTTTGAACCGGAGTTCTCCGATCAGGCAATATATTTTGCCCGACGGCACGAATTTATCAAAACGGACGATCTCCAAGATCAGGAACGGGGAAGTCGGTTGGGAATACAGCTCGCGGATTCTGGAAAATTTCGGAGCCGATAAATGTTCGCCCGAAACTGAAAAAAGGAAAAAGTGGCTGGACTACTGGCTTGATAAACTGACCAGGAGGGTAAAACATCCCGGTAATTTAAGATACGCCTGGTCTTTCAACAAAAAGATCGAACTGAAAAGTTTGCCTTATCCTAAAATCAGGTTTGGAGAAAGACAAATCCAATTATTTGGGGATGAAAATTAAATAGTTATGACCGGAATATTACGAGTTAGAGAGAGTTTCAGCCATTCGGAATACGACAGTCTTCAGGAGTGCTGCCGAATCCTTTGCGAAGAGCTTCAGGAAGTTTGCGAGTTCTTTTACACACTGGAAATTAGTAATCCCGAACGATACTTTTTTATCCGCACAAATGCAGGGAAACGGGAAAAATTTATTGAATGCGTCAAAAGATTTAGCGAAACAATGAATTTTGAAATTTTGAACGGAGCTGATGCTAAGATCATCAGCCGCAAATACGACCTCGACACATTTATTTAAAGAATTGAAACAATTAATAGGAGCAGAACACATGACGGAAGACGGACGCAAAACAGCCAGATTATTTGTCGAACTGGAAACACTCGAACAGCAATTGATAAATGAAATTTTACCAAAATTGGTTTTGTTGGGATTTGAATCAACCAGAGTATTTCAGAGTTTGGAAATTGCTCAGGCGGAAATTAATAAATTTATCGCCGAGCGGGAAGTAGTTCAGATGGAAAACAGCCTGATTGAAATGGTCAAACGAAACAGTCATCGAACCCGGAACAATCCAAACTAAGCGAATCGGAATTTTTCCCAATATTTAGAAAATAATGTTTCAGAATACAATAAACATATTAAAATACTTATAGATACAAATTACATAAGGATTAATAAAAATGATTGGAAGCAGTGATTTAGCAATTGAATATCATAATCACAGAATGGAAACGGACGAGGAATATGCCGGAGAATTTCAAAGGCACGAAGAGGAAGCCGCCTATCACTATCAATTTTTGATGGCTCAGGCTGACAGGTATTTGAACCATTTTCCTGATTACCGGCTTGACCATACGGGTTATGAAGAATTCGACGAATTAGGTTTAGACGTTGAAACTGTCGGACAGTTTGATGATGATGATTTGCCCTGGTAAGGAAGGTGTGTTTATGGGATTTGGCGGAACTACATATTTTAATACAAATAGTTATGGCAGCTTTCTGATGTTAGAGGAGCGGCACGAGCGACTTTGTAACGGAATGCTCAAACCGAAAGAACTTAAACAGCACGAAATCGTAGCTTTGCAATGGATTTATAAACACCGGAGCGAATTTGAAGCTGCTCACTTGCCGGACGAGCAATGGCAGGAAGAATCACCGGAAAATTGGAATGCGGTCGGACTGATTGCCGATTTATGGGGAAAACAAATTAAATTTGAAGCCTATTCATTTTTACTGCCGAAGCCATTTACCTTCTATGAAATGCTCCAGACCGAGAATTTTTCCAAAATTACGGTTTTTGATTTGCAAAGTTTGGAAATGAAGCATTTAGAAGCCTTTTCAAGATTATTAGGGATTCATTGGTCAGGCGACAAAGAAAAACGCATCGAGCGGCTTTATTCGGCAATCAGGATGCGTTTAAAACTTGCTCAGGTTAAGGAACCTGATGAACTCGTCAAAAATCATAAACGGACAGAATTAAGCGAGTTAGCCAAAAGTGTCGGAGTGATTCACTACGTCAGCAAATATGCCATTGCAGTCAGCCTCTTAAATTGGCGAAACAAATGCCGGCAGAACGGACAGAAATTCAAAATGGAAATGACCGAAGAAATCAGAAATAATCCGCAAAAACGATTATTTTAACGAAAATATGAGCAATCAACACTCTTTTACAGACGAAATGATAAGAGATTATTTACTTGGAAAATTGGACGATGATCTTCAGTTAATGATTGAATGCCAAATAATTACGGACGACACTTTTCTGGAAGTTATCGAAGCTCTGGAAGATGATTTGATTGACGATTATGTGGATGGAATGCTCAACAATGTGGAAAAAGGATTATTTGAATTCAAATATCTAAAATCGGCAAAAAAATTAAGTGAAATCCGCTTAACCAAGCAATTGAAAATCATTGCCGCGTCCGATAATAAAAAGGACATAAACCAATAAAAATCAACAATTTGCCCCCTTACAAACAACTATGAAAACAAAACAACTAGAAGAAAATGACGAACTAAATTCGACCTCGAAAGGTCTGCGATTAAACATTTCGTATGATATTTTCGATTGGTATGACGAGGATACAAATGGCATTACGAAATATAAAATTGATATTTTTCGGGAGGATGTTTTAGCCGGACAAATGACCGCCTATAAATTTGACCTGGAAGCAATTGATTATGTCCATAATGCTCTTGATCTGGAACGCGAAACCGCCCCTTTTATGGAGCTTTTTAAAGACAATGTTTTAAAACAAAATGTCTTGAAGACTTTAAAAAGAAACGGTAGGAAAGAAAATTTGATGATCCTTGAGCGGCTGGAAATATTGCCGAAATTTCGAGGAAAGCGATTTTCAGAAGCAATTTTTGAGATGATTGATAAATCTATCGGCTGGTTTTGTATGTCGGTAATGATTGCCTTTCCGCTCCAATTTGAGAACGAAGGGCAGGAAACAAATCGTTTTGGAGATAAATGGGGAAAGAAAATGAAGATAATGGATTTTTCAAAAGACGAAGCACAATCCTTCAAGAGTCTAACCAAATATTATGAATCCTGCGGTTTTAGAGTAATACCGAATTGTTCAAGAAATTTTATGGTTCGGGTAAAAGTTCCCAGGTAAAAAAAGGTTTCTGAATTGAAAAAAAAACGGCGATGTCTTCCACACCATCGCCGGTTGGTTGCGGGTCCTCACCCCCCGCAACCAGTTATGTCCACCGGGGAGGTGGACACCTTAAAAATATAACCAATGAATTTACAAGTCAAGCGCAGAAAAGTCTGACAACTAATGCTGTTTCTTTGATTTAAAAGTTCTAAGCTTTGTAAGTTTATTTGTTTTAGATAGTAAAAATGGAGTTCAAAAATGGTAAATATAGGCTTAAAATTGGTCGTAAAAACAAATTTAATTTCTAAAGAATTTTAAAAATTCTGTCGAACTTTGTCACTTTGTGACTGTATATAGTTTGAGGTAAAAATATGGATCAAAATTTGGAAAATGCCGTTGAAGAAACAGCCTATCTACATTTACAAAAAAGCCCGAAACTTTTGAAGTTAGTTGAGGAATTTATTGGGGATGGTTTAACTCCTGAACAAATTATTGAGATTTGTGTTGAACAAACCGGAAATCCTTACCACCAGTTGGCTTTTGTCGGATGTGCCGCCGATTATTTGATAAAAATTCGGCGTAGTAATCTGTAAATATAGAGTTAGGGCAAATAGAATTGAAATGAATAATTTGCTTACAACACTTTTAATTTGTATTATTTGCAAATTAAATTGTTAAATAATGTGAAATTCAGAAAATGTCAGAAGTTGAAAGGATCTACTTTATTTTAAGAAGTGTGGAAAAATCAGATGCGTTTCTTGTTCGGGCTGAAAACGAGGAATTAGCCAGAGCTTTGGTTGAAAGCGATTTTCACGATAATCACCGAGTCCTCAAGGACTATGATGATTTTTATGTCGTTGAAGTGCCGCCATTTTGGGCAGAGCGGAGGTTGAGGATTGCTGAGGAAAAACCGAATCAAACTTTGGAAGAGGCAATGGCTGATTTTGAATGTAAAATCCTAATTACAAAATTGATTGAACGTAATTATAATATTTCTGCCGTCGCCAAAGAGCTTGGTCTGACCCGAAGAGGACTATATTGGAAGATGGAAAGGTATGGATTAGGTCAATTTTATGGAATTGGTCAATCGGATAAAAAAGATGATATTGAAAAAAGCGGTTCAAAACGGATTAAGGAAAGAAAGGAAAGAAAGGCTGAATGGATGGATAAAGATATTAGACTTTTGAGAAATATGATGGGGTGGTAATTTAAACAAATGTTAATTGCAAAACCAACAAAATTTGGAAGTGGAATTGAGATTTTTGGTGATTATCACGATTTTCGAGAACTCCATGATTTTCTCCATAAAGCGAGTGAAAATGATGTAATTCCATATAAATTTCAAGAGTTTATGCTTGGATTAGCATATGAGGTTCGCAAGGCATTTGAAGGGCAGCGGCAAGTAAAGGATTACGGTAGAGATTTTCCGACCTGGAAGTTTGAAGAAAAAATATTATATGTCGGTTTTAAGTATGAGTGGATTTCGTTTTTAGTGACAATGAGGATTTTGCGCTGGAGTGCAGCCTTTCGACCGACAACGCTTTTAGATCAATCTCTGCTCTTCAAATTGGAAGATTTAACAGTCAAGTCTTTAACAACATATTCAAAGGAAATTGGTGAAAAAATTTGGAATCAGTTAATTCATTTGGATATTTTTCAAGAAAATTATGCACTTCAATGGATTGAAGAAAGCTCCGGTAAATTTTTGTCGGCTCCAAATGGTAAGAAACGCTTTGCAATGATTCCGAAAATACTATTTGATTTAACGGTTTTTTCTAATGATTACCAGAGTTTTTATCATATTTTGAAACAGTCGGCTGAGGCTCAAAACTGTTCGATTGATAATCTAAGAGTGACTGAGGTAGAAGAAAATATTAATTTTAAGTGGTAATTATTTCGGAATGAAGTTAAATTTTCTTTCTAAAATATTGGATTTACATAAGCTTTATTCTCAGACTCCAAGGGTGTTTTGGCTTTTGAGGATAAATTACAAATAATTGTCATTATCGGACGCACCTATGAAAACATTATACAGGTATCGAAGGACCGGCGAATCCTTAGACTTCACGATTGAGGAAATAAAGGGCAAGCTATGGTGTTCTGCACCTAAATATCTGAATGATCCATTTGACGGCATCGGTTTCGCTGAGCCAGTAATAGTTAATGTTCCATTTAATACCACTGGGGATCCACTGATGGCGCATCTTCCAAACCCTTATTTTGTCCCAAACACATTATATTCATTTGTAGCCTGCTTTTCTGAAAAATGGAATAACCCGCCAATGTGGGCGCATTATTCACAGTTTCAGGGAGTATGTTTTGGTTATGATTTTGAGAAACTATCAGAATATGTAAGAAAGAAAAAAGTGTTTGGTCTTCAGCAACGGGGGTTACTTTATGAAGTAGAATTAAATAAAGTCAAATATAAAAAAGAATTTCCTGTTTCTGTAGATAATCCATCTCATTTCATAAAAACTAACGATTGGGATTATGAAGAAGAGTGGCGAATTGTTGTCAAAGGCGGTGATACAGACACTCCCGGATTAATAATTAAAACTCACGATTGTCTGTCAGAAATAACCATTGGGCATCAAACAAATGAACTAACAACTAATACTATTTTTAATGTCGTAAAAGAAACTGGAAGAAATATTCCTATTTATAAATCCAAGATAATTTCTGGAAAAGCTGGGTATTATAGAGATCTTTTGCCTAGTTTGGACTCAAATATTAAATGATTGAACAAGTTGTAAAAATTACTAAACAAGAACGTAAACAGGAATTCCTTGCCTTTGAGAAGTTGCAACAATTAGTTTGCGACCTTAAAAATAAACCTGCCGACGAACATTATTTTAGTCCTTCAGAATTTTTGCTCGTCGAAACTCTTGCCGGAAGAATCGAGCGGACGGCACGAAACCGTTTTATCACGGTCATGAATGCCCTTAAAGCCCGCAAGTTGCAATCAACCAAAGAATTTGAAATGCCAGAGAACGTGTTATTTTTGCGTTCTTTAGTTCCGGGAGAAATTTTAGATTCAGAAATAATGGATCAGTTATCTGAGATTCTCGATTCTGAAGAAAGTAAAATTAAAACTTTCCAGTCCAGGGCTAAAAAAGCCGGTGATAAAGCTGCTGCCGGTGAACTGACTATTTATGAAAATCGTAAGAAAATGGAGCAACTAAAAAAACATGATCCTGAAAGATACAAAGAAATCACCGCCGCCCGAACAAAAAACGTTCTCGCCGGTCAAAAGCAATTTCAGGAAAATATGACTGAAGAACAACGTGAAAACCTAAATGCTCAAAAATACAAAGGCGGGCTTGCAAGATCAAAGAAATTATCACCCGAACGCCGGAAAGAAATTGGTAAATTGGGGGCTAATGCTCGTCATGGAAAAAAAACTACCTAAATTCAATATTTCTTAGGATTAGATTTCTAAATAATATTTGCATCAGCACTCGAAGAATTTAGTAAAATGTAAGCTCTAAATTTTTATAAACCAATAGATTGCCTTGTTCACCCTCTTTATCATTCCAAATGAAAGCTGAAATATTTCCATCCTGTGAAACAACAAAAGCAGTAGCGGAATTTTGGGACATTACGAATTTAGCAACTGATTGATGGCGGGTTCCGCCTAATTCCTTTAATTCAACTTTTGCTTCATCGCCTTCCTCTTTCAAAGGAGTTGTTTTAAAAATGAGATTATCACTCTCTTTACTGTCCAATTTACAGCCATATCCAAGTATTTTTAAGTTAGAATTTATTAATACAGCTCCGTCAACAGCAGTTAAATTTGCTAGTGATTTTTCATAAAATTTTAGACTGTTAAATAATGAATTGACTCGATCAGAATTAGAATTTTTTACCATCTCATCTGATAATTCATAAAGCTTCTCTGATAAAATTCCAATTTTTTCCTGATCATTATCCCTAACTACAAATGGAATTGCTATTTCTTCATTTTTTTCCCAATCATCTGGAACAATTATTAATGCCCCGCCGTGTTGCATCGCCCTCATTTCACTCAGAACATTTACAATTGTAGTCTGTTTATTTTCAGCAAAAAGCAAACCTATCGGTTCCTCTATTTTCTCTTTAAGAATCTTCCAGAATGGAGCATTTTTCATCAACATTGGTTGAAAAATGTGTGAAACTTGATGCCCCGATATAAATGCTAGATTTAATGTGCAAAACTCAAGAATTAACTTACCAGGCGAAAGAACTTTAATAGTAATTGGCGTTATTCCCATTACTCGATCTCTGTAAATTTTAATCCCCGAAATTTCAAGCTGTCCATTGCCTGAAGGTGAAACAATAATAGTTTGATCTTTAGAATTTGCCACTGGTGCTAATTTCACAAGCCGTTCAACAGTATAAGGTTCTGGTGATTTTAATAAGTAAGATAATTCAGTTGGGACTTTATTTACATAAGATAGATTAAATTGTAAAGATCTTCCCTCTTCCCGTTCTATACTTGTCCAAAAAGCAACCTCAATTAATTGTTCCAACTGTTCCGGTGAAGGAATAGGATTCTGATAAAGACCAACTTTAGAATTTGTTTGGTTAAATAAGATATTAAAACCTTTATTTACTGAATCCTTTGCTTTTTCTAGAATGTGTGAAAATTCTTTAAAAATTTTTGGATCAATTTTAAAACGTAATTCAGCCATTGGGAGCAACCTCTTTCAATTTGTTTAAATAAATCAAATGAAAGTTACGAGATTTTTCTCAACAATGCAAATATTTGTTTCAATCAATAAAATCTAAATTTATTAAATTTGCTTTTGGGAAGGAAGATTTTTTCTGTTACAAATATTGTTTTTGTTATGCTTGCTTTTCATTAGGTCTTATGTTAATTTTTACTTGTTAAATGTTAATTGAGTTCAATTTAGGAGTTAATAACTATGTCAAGATTAAATGCAAATCAGGAAGTGGATGTTCATAGCCGAACAATGGAGGCAGACGGCTTTGAAGGTAAAGGCGTTTTGATTCAATTTTTGAAATCATCTCGTGAAAAAGCGGTTGGCGGTAAGTATGACGGGCAAAAAGTCGAATTCGAGCAATGGAAAGTTAAAATGCTTGAAACGGGTGAAATAAAATCAAGATTCTTCGTCGTTGAGGACATAAAACCGAAACTTAGTGTCGAGGAAGTAAAAAAACTAATCCTCGAACAATGTCTGGACATTTCCACAGTGATTGATGCGGTTATAGATTTGAATGGTTTTATCGGTGTCGGTTTAATTACACTTGGCGATAATCTGCAAAGCTATTGCCATAACAAAATCAAAAAACAATAAACCTATAACTAATTCATACGCATCAGTTACCCCATTAAAACAAGTCAGCCGTCCGATGCTCCAAGCGACCAAACCGAAGCAAAAGACGGCTTCCAAACAACATTAAATATCAAAATAGGAGATACCAAATGTCAATTCAAATTATCACAGGAACACCAAATGTTCCAACCATTAACCCGATTCAAACTGCCGAGTTTAGAACTTCCAATACCATCGAAGCAGCTTGTGAGGTTTGTAACGATACAGTCACCGCCGAAAAAAACACCCTTCTGCGACAAAACTGGTTGATTGAAAACTTTACTACACTTTGCCCTATCCATCACCAAAAGGCTGATGAGCAATGTCAGGACACAATCAACACAATCTTTCACGGCGGAGATAGTTCCCCGTTTCTGATGTCTTAAATAACTTAAGAGCCGTTCAGTTCCAAGCGACCAAACCGAAATTGGACGGCTTTTTCTTTCCAAAACAACAAATCAACAGAGGAAATATGAAAAATTTTAATCGCAAACCAACCACTAAATACAATCACTTACGCTTAGTTAAACCTGAGCAAAACGATTCTAATCGTAAACCGCAAAGCCTTCTGGAAATCATTGAATTAGTAATAAATGACTACCGAGCCAATCCACAATTTTTGGTGACTGAATTATTTGGTTTTGTTTTACTGTTAGCGGTTGTATTTCTTGGATTTATTGTTTTATTTCTGCTTTTTTCAGAATAAATATTAAAATCATAGAATTTTCAAATTAAAGGACGTATTGGTTAATTCCAATACGTTTTTTATTACATTTTAGGCTTATATTATACTTGCACTTTATTAGGTCTTATGTTAATTTTTATTTGTAGTTGAGATTTAAAATTTTACAAAACATTAGGAGTTAATTATTTATGACAAATGAGTTTACTGAAAAAATCAGGGAAACGCTTAACAGCTTTCAAAAAATTCCCGTAAAACTTCCACCCCAATTTATTTCTTTAGCAAATTATCAACGTGCTTTGAGATTTGTGGTCATTAACTATCAAGGAACAAAGGCGATGATAGGTGACGGCTTAATTACAAGCCCCTTCCCTTTTTATCAGGCTTATAATCCATTAATTTCACATCCTTCAATCATTGTTTACACCCATCAATTTAATTTGGGTAGTGACGATGCTTATCCAACCCACGCTCTGTTACTTGATACACAGGAAATGGAAATTTATTTAGTAACAATCAGACAAGCCGATGAATTTCTCAGACTTCAATATGAAACGGTAGAAAATCCGAAAGAAATCATTATGAAAAGTTTGGAAAAAATGCGGAATCCGCAGACTTTGGCTGATTATCAGGAAATAGGAATGTTTCAATTCTTTGCCCCCCAAGTTGACCGCTCCAAAGAAGTCGAGGAAATGGTTAATTATCTCAATCAATTTCTGCCGGAAGACCTTCGGGATTTCTATAAAAAACATAATTTACTTTAAGGAGATAAAAATGAAAGTCTATACAGTCGAAATTTACAGCACTGTTAATTTGGTGCGCGACATAGATAAGGGGAACGAGCCTGAAACATATCGCACAGTATATGAAAACATCGAGGCTGAAAACGAAACAGAAGCTCGTTTAATGGCTTCGCAACTCCATTCCCCCAAAGGAGTTTGGGAAAGTTTTGTGGAAGAACAATAGGAGGTTATTAATTATGGATTCAATCGTTTCTTATCCCAACAGAGGACATTACGGAAAATCAAATTGGCGCGGAAATTGTTCAGGGTATTTAGTTCGAGATATGCTTCAGTTTTACAAGCCAAAGGTTTTTGTTGATTCAACGCTCGGCGGAGGCACATCCGCCGATGTAGTAACCGAGTTGAACCAGGAAGGTGCAGGGATAGAGTTTTTTGGACTAGACCTGCACAATGGCTTTAATCTGCTCAAAAACTCTCTTAGCGAATGTATTGGCGGTCAGCGAGCCGATTATGTCTTTTGCCATCCCCCATATAGCGACCTAATTGTTTATTCAAAAGAAGTTTGGGGAAATGAAGCACACCCGGACGACCTTTCACGTTGTGAATCTTACGAAGACTTTTTGATGAAAATGACAATAGCAATGAGAAATATTTATGATTCTCTTTCTGCTAATGGTCATTATTCAGTTTTAATTGGAGATATAAGACACAATGGAGAGTATGTTTCAATCCAATCCGACTTGCTCCAACTCGCGCCCGGTAAGCTCGATGGCATCATTGTTAAAGCGCAGCATAATTGTCAAAGCGACCGGAAAAATTATTCAAACCGGTTTATTCCAATAACACACGAGTTCCTGCTTAACTTCCGTAATCACCGAATTATTTTCGGAATGATTGACACAACTTTGGAAGTCAGCCGAAAACTTGAAATTCTTTCGCGGGCAAACTGGAGTGCTGTCATTCACACAGCTCTCACCAAATTAGGTGGTGAAGCCCCACTTCAGAAAATATACAAAATAATTGAAGAAGAATCACCGCAAACCGTTAAACCTCGAAAAAACTGGCAGGCACGAGTGAGAGGTGAATTACAGCGTCATTTTCAAAGTCTTGGTAATGGCGTTTGGGCAATTGGCTAAACAAATGGAGAAAGAAATGGCTACTGGTATTGTTCCGCAAAAAGAAAAACCAACTACGCAGATTCTTAAAGAACGGGAAACAGCACTTATTGACCTGAAAATCTCACTTGAAGAATTCGCCACGAATGTAGAAGTTAAATTTGACGACCGCTGGCGTTCTTATAGTTGGCGTGTCCAAGGCAATATAGATTTGTATTACTGGATTTATGACCATCATTCAAGCCGAGAATCTGAAATCCTGACTGATGCCCAAGTTATTGAGATTGCCTTTAAGTATCTTCTTGCCATCCAAGCCCGAAAAGGGCAAATCAATATCCATTCGGTTTATGTGCAGAATGTCGAAGAGGTTGAACTTTTACCGCGAAAAGGACTCCAACACGCGACCGTTCGAGTGGTTAAAGACCGGGTTGACGGTTTATATCGCTATTCTACAAACCACTACTGCGGAAATGGCGGAGGTGGCTCCGCACCATCAACTCACTCAAAGTTTACCCAAAGCCGGCACGAAGCAATTTTGCAGGGGGCGCAGGAATTAATTGAATCTTTGACCGCAAGTTGGCAATCAAAAGACGACCCTGCAACATTTAATCCCTTTATTAACAAAATTAAGAAATATATTGAGAATTTAGAAGCTGAGTATAGACAGCCATCACTTTTTGGTTAAGTTCATTTCGATTTATTAGTGGATTAAAACTTCAAATTAGTATTAAAAAGAAACTTTACTCGGATTAACTAATAAGTTAATACTAAATTGGCAAATTATTAATGTATATGTAAAATTTGATTTGATTAACAAATCGCCTTCATTCTCTTATGCCTAATATTTACGATAATATTGAGAACTCCTTAACTAAAGGTTTAAATGAAACTTTAGGAGTTTCTACTCGAGCCGATTTTTGTGTTGGCTATTTTAATTTGCGTGGCTGGAAGGAAGTTGCGGATACAGCAGAAAAATTGTCAGGTTCTGAAGTGATTGAGGGTAAAGAAACAGTTCATCGAGTCTGCCGGCTTTTGGTAGGAATGCAGAAAATGCCGGTTGACATTTTGCGAGAGCATTTTAACGATGATGAAGATCATTTAATTGACCAAGCGGAAGCATTAAAACTCAAAAAACGGCTGGCACAAGAGTTTAAGGAGCAACTCACTATTGGTTCCCCGACAGAATTAGATGAACAGGCACTCCGAAAATTGAGCAAGCAGATGAAGGATAACAAAGTCGTTGTCAAACTCCACTTACGTTATACACTTCACGCCAAACTATATTTGTGTTATTTGAAGGATAGGGGAAAAATTGAAGGTTACTTAGGGAGCAGTAACCTTACTCTGGCAGGTTTAGCCAAGCAGGGAGAGCTAAATATTGATGTCGAAGAACAGGACGCGACAAAAAAATTAGCAAAATGGTTTGATGACAGATGGAAAGATCGTTGGTGTATTGATATTACCCAAGAATTAATTGAAATTATTGATGAAAGCTGGGCATCAGACCGATTGGTAGATCCTTATTATATTTACCTGAAGATGGCTTATCATTTATCAAGGGAAGCCAGAGCAGGAATAAACGAATTCAATTTACCCAAAGTTTTCCAAAAAGAATTATTAGATTTTCAACAAAAAGCAGTTTTAGTTGCGGCTCATCACCTGCATAAAAGAGACGGAGTTTTAATCGGGGATGTGGTTGGATTAGGAAAAACAATCACCGCGACTGCTTTAGCCAAATTATTCGAGGATGATTTTTTCCTGGAAACACTAATAATTTGTCCGAAAAACTTAGTTGAAATGTGGGAGGAATATGCTCATAAATACCAACTTAGGGCAAGAGTCATTTCACAAAGTCGAGTCCAGACAATTTTGCCGACACTTCGGCGTTATAGGCTTGTAATTATTGATGAAAGTCATAATCTGCGGAATTCCGAAGGCAGTCGTTACCGGGCAATAAAATCCTACCTGGAGGAAAATGAAAGTAAGGTAATTCTACTTTCTGCGACACCTTATAATAAAACTTATTTGGACTTATCCAACCAACTCCGGCTCTTTATCTCAGATGAAAAAGACATCGGAATCAGCCCGGAAAGATACATTGAAAATTTAGGGGGACAAGTTCAGTTTGGATCGTTGCATTCTGAAACCTTTATCCGCAGCATCAAGGCTTTTGAGAGAAGCAATTTTGCCGATGATTGGCGAGAATTGATGCGGCTCTATTTGGTCAGAAGAACTCGTAGTTTCATAAAAAACAATTATGCCCAAAATGATCTAACCAAAAACCGAAAATATTTAACTTTTTCTGATGGTTCGCTCTCATACTTTCCCGACCGGATTCCGAAAAAGGTGGAATATTCCTTTGATCCCACCGACCCGAAAGATCAGTATGCCAGACTTTATTCAACCAAAGTTGTTGAACTAATTAATAATCTTGAATTGCCCCGCTACGGCTTATGGCATTTTTTGGATAAGAAACCAAAAATCAGTTTGTCAAAAAATGAAGAGGTCATTACTGCCAATCTTTCGCGGGCTGGAAAAAGATTAATGGGATTTTGCCGGACAAATCTTTTTAAGCGTTTAGAAAGCAGCGGTTTTTCATTTTTGTTGTCATTAAGTCGTCATATTCTGCGTAACTATATTTTTATATATGCTTTACAAAACAAATTGCCGGTTCCGATAGGCAAAAATATTTCACAAAATTTGGATGATTTTCTGGAAGACAGTGATGTTGATAAAGAAACGGACGACAGTAATTTTCTGAGTTTGATGCTGGATGAAGAGAAGTATTTACAACAAGCCAAAAAGGTTTATGATTTATATTCCAGTGATACCCATCAGAAAAAATTTGATTGGTTAAGAAGTGAATTCTTTTTGCCTTCTTTGCTGAACAAACTTATAAAAGACAGTCGTGAAATTATTGATATTCTGGAAATTGGTAAATCCTGGAATCCCAATGACGACCGGCAACTCAATGCCCTTTTTGATCTAGTAAGCAAGGACCATTCAAAAGAAAAAATCCTTATCTTCACACAATTTGCTGATACTGCTTATTACCTAACTGAACAACTAATTAAAAGAGGATTGCAGCAAGTGGAGTGTGCAACCGGCGAAAGTGAAAGCCCAACGGATTTGGCACACCGCTTCAGTCCGCAAAGTAATAACAAATTGGAAGTTCTCGGAACTGAAAATGAAATCAGGATTTTAATTAGCACAGATGTTTTAAGCGAAGGGCAAAATTTGCAAGATTCTCATATAATTCTCAATTTTGACTTACCCTGGGCAATTATCCGGCTTATTCAGCGTGCTGGACGGGTTGACCGTATCGGGCAAAAAGCGGATAAAATAATCTGCTATTCATTTTTACCTGAAGACGGAATTGAAGAAATAATTAAGCTTAGAAAAAGATTAACTAATCGTATTCAGCAAAATGCTGAAGTTGTTGGTTCCGATGAAACTTTCTTTGACGGCGATCCAATCAACATCGAAGATCTTTACAACGAAAAAAGCGGGATTTTGGATGACGAGGATGACGATACTGAAGTTGATCTTGCTTCTTACGCTTACCAAATCTGGAAAAATGCCACTGATGCGAACCCAAAATTAAATAAAATTATACCGGATTTGCCGAATGTTATTTATACGACCAAGGAGAATTCCGAATCTAGAGAAAAAGAAGGTGTAATTATTTATACGAGAACTTCTGAAGAAAATGATGTTTTAACCTGGGTAGATAATCAAGGGAAAATTATCACACAATCTCAATACACGATTCTTAAAGCCGCTCGTTGCAATGCAGAAACTCAGCCCGTTCATAAACTTGAAAATCATCATGAATTAGTTAAAAAAGGTATTGAATATGTTCGTGAGGACGAAAAAAACTCAGGTGGTTCACTAGGAAAAAAATCAGGCGTTAAATACCGTGTTTATATGCGGCTCGACCGTTTTTGTAAAGAATTTGAAAATACACTTTTTGTTTCCGAACAATTAAAGAAAAGCATTGACGATATTTTTAAATACCCATTAAAAGAGTTCGCCCGTGAAACGATAAACCGGCAGATGAAAGCCGGAGTTTCTGATGACCAATTGGCAGCATTGGTTATTTCTTTACGGGAAGAAGGTAAATTAATTATCACTAGCGATGATGAGCAACCGATTAAAACGCCGCAAATAATATGTTCTCTTGGCTTGAAAAATTGACTTAAAGCCCAAATCTAATTTAGTGTTATTGTTCAAAGCATTGAACTAATAATTAATAGTGCCGTTTTAAAGCAATCCTAAACGCACTGGTTTCGCTTAATCCCAAATAATATGTCATTAAACAAACAAGAATTTTCCCGGTATATTCGTGATTTTAATTTTCGTGAACTTTTCAATGAAATGGGTTGGGATAATGATAAAACTTCTCATTCCATCATCGTAGATAACAATCCTTTTACTTTACAATCAGTTGCTCAAAAAAGGCTTTTCAAAATTTTGGTTTGTAGTCCTGATCCAAATGGCTTAATTCCAGATTCCAAAACCCGTAAGAAAATCGAAAGTAAAATCAGAAAGTTATTCGCCGAGCATCTGATAATTTTTGCGGATGCAAAAAAGACCGAGCAAATTTGGCAGTATGTTATTCTCAAGCCGGGTAAGACGACTAAAACAACAGAGCAACTGTGATAAAAGTCAAGCTGAAAGTTGAGTAACTTTAGGATTCCAA
>DAORIL010000018.1:0-24395 GCA_035438525.1 Pyrinomonadaceae bacterium | reverse complement strand
CTGGTAATCCCCCAAAAATTAAGGCTGAAGCTATTCCTTCGGCAATCTGTGGCTTTTCAGAATAAGAATAACTAGCAATTTTAATTGTTGAATTTGGCAAAGACCGATTAAGACTTTTATCTTTTTTACTAAAGATATTTATTGCTTCGTTATCAAGTGAGATAAAAACCTCCTTTTTCTCTGCGGATGAGGTTTTTTTAACAATTAAATCAGCTTGGTAACGCGAAATTGTCTGAGTCAGGACAAACGAATGAGAGCAGAAAAAGATAAAAATAATTAAGATTAGGGAAATTAGTTTCATAATTTGAATTAGTGGTTTTACTTCAAACCACTAATAATCGTTTGGCGAAAATTGTTAATTTGGTCTGGAACGGTCAAATCATTGAGCTTATCGGAAATAATCAGCTGTGCCTTTTTTTGATAGATTTTTTTGTTCAAATTATTGTCGTGTCCAATTCTGAATTCATTAAAAAAATTACTCTGAAATTCCAAACCGGATAGTTTCCCGTCTTGAAACGGATAATAAATTAACCAGGCATTTTCCAAAACCAAATCTGCACCTGTCCCTTTGACAATTGGTCCCAGCTTAATCCTTTTATCGGAAACAAATTTGGATTCGATACCATCATTTTTCAATAATTCAATAAGTTTATCGTCCATTATAAAAAAGACAATATCAAATTTTTTCTTGTCGGCAATTTTGAATTCAAAGCCCGAACTAAAAAACTCTGCAAAGGTCGGAACGCACCAATTTTCACCGTTTCGCACAGATAATAGCCCTTTTCCTTTAGTCATTTTGCTGAGTAACAAATTAAAATAAGTAACATCATTAAAAACTGCCACCGCCTTTGCCTTTTGAAAAACTTGGAATGGGATAGAATCCGAACCAAGTGCAAAAAATGTTTTTAACATTGTGTTCGCTTTTTCGGCACGATTCATTGCTGCTTCTAAATCAGTTTTCTTTTGAGCAATTACAGTTACTGTAAAAATAAAAATGGTTAAGGTATAGATAATCAATCGCATAATTCTTACTTTTGGGGGGAAAAGTTATTTTATGTCTAATAGACACCAAACATAATAAAGGGAAGTTTAGGTTTTAATCAACATTTTTTGATTAAAATAAATCATCAAAGCAGATGAAAAGCCAATCATCCAACTTTATACCAAATCGTATATCAGAAATTAATTAATAAACCATTTTGTCGCAAAAAAATAGACAAAAATAGCCTTTTTTCTCTGGCATAGTTTATGCACTATCTGCCAAACATAGCTTCTGATAGGCTCGATCAGATTGAGCTTATTAAAAAAGAAAGCAATTATTAGATAAGATTTAGGAGTAATAAAATGGCTAAACAAGACCCCCAAAATATGCCAGTTTCAAGAAAGAATTCAGCATTATCCATCAACACCTTTGTATCCTTTGACGATACTGTTTCGGTAAAAGATTCAACTATTTATCAAATTCAACAATGGGAATATTTGGTAAAAAAACAAACTAGTCGAAACGGCGCAGATGAATTATTAATGTGGTTAGATGAATTAACCGGTCAAGGTTGGGAACTCATCAATAGTCAACCCGCTAATCTCGGATTCTATATTTTCAAAAAACTATCAAATTAAGAGCCGTCAATTTCTAACATGAAAAACGCCTTTTTTCATCATTATGGTAGCTGATTCGGCATGGATTTGAGGAGTTTCGATTATTAGATTTGTTCGGGTAGCATTTCTTTATCCCTCTGACGACTAATTTATCTATATTCGATTTTTGTTGTTGGTGCTGTGACTTAGATCTTTTAGTTTAGTAATCTTTTGTGCTTACATAATTAGATCTGTAAACGGACCTATTCTCGAATACTTCCGAATCCAAGCCATTATTATCTGATTTAGTTACCTACATTGAATTTATCTTTTACAAAAATAAATCAATTTTTCTGAATCGGTCATAGCTGAAGCCATATCTGACAAGCAACCAGAGAAGTGGAAAGAGCGCGACAGATTTTTTTTATTCTCAATGAGAAAAGAGGTATAGTTTTTGTTAAAACTCCCCCTCTTTTCGATATTGATAGGTAAATTTTCGGTCGGTTATTGAATTTCAGAGTCGAAAGCCTTCGCTTGTGTTATTTCTTTTTGATTGTTTCAATCAGAAAAGCCGCGCCAACAATTAAAAAAATCATCAGGGCAACAAAAATGAATCCCAAACAGATTCCGACAAAACCGCCCTGACGCTCGAATTTGCTCGTAAATAATAAAAACGTCGCAATAAAAGTTAAGATTTGCATATCAAAATTATTCCTCCTTTGTTCCTCATCTATAAAAGCGAAAAAACAATCATTAGTAGGACAAAAAAATTAAGAAATATTTTATGGTATGCAGATCCTATCGGTATATTTCTGGCACTGGGGTTTATTAGAGTTGCTCCTTTCCTGAAAATCGGTAAAATGACTATTTTTAGGAATATTAGTTAGAAGGGTAAAAAATAAAAATCTTAACAAAGGGCTTTGTTTTTGATTCTAAAGAACTTTGCTAAATGCCTAGGGAATTAAATAACAAGGTTTGTTGAGACCAATCATATCAGACAAACTACCAGAAAAAATAGTAAAGAGCGGCAGTTTTTTTATTTACTTTTGAGCATCCCACATGCGCTGCCAAAGTCGCCGCCTGTATTTAATATCCAATGAGTGTGTAGTGGAATGAAATCCAAACCAAACCCTTAAACGAAGGCTAATATAATAGAAATAAAACCTGACCGAATCCATTTTTTCTCCTCCAATATTTATGATAAAAAGGCGCAAAACATAACATAAATTTTATTGAAAGTTTAAAAAATAAAGGATGACATCGTAACCAATGAAAATCATCCTTTAAGATAGCTTTCGCTATCAATAACAGTAGTTTGCAAAGATAAGGAGCTAACTTCTGTAAAAAGCCTTGGTTATAATCGGTTTCCGTTATTCGCAGGCGCGTTATTCGATTAAGAGTTCTTTTGAGGCGACTCAATTTCCACTTAATAACCAAGTTGTTGATAAATTAACCGATTAAAAAAAGTCCTTCTGTTATCTACCATACATATAAAAGTTATTTTTACAGTTTCTTTCACTTTTCATTTGTTCCAATTCCATCAAATTATTCCCAACTTATAGAAAATAAACCGCTTAAGGAGCAAATAGAAGAGCAATGAAAATAAAGGCTTTTTTACTATATTTTGATGTAATAAAAAGTTTAGTAGCGACAGAGATAATTAGAGTGTCACACAATCATTAGGCAGATTGATTCGTTTCTATCTACCGTAAAAAGGATGAAAAATCTTTTGGTTAAAGGTTCGGCAAAAACTGGAAAGATTGAATGAAAAATAAAAAGGGCAACGTCTCCCACTCCGTTACCCAGAGGTCATAAGTCCTCACCCCTTATGACCAGATGTTCCCCGGGGAGGGGAACACTATTCAGTTTATTTGAAATTCTACAAAATGTAAATCAAAAGATTAAATTTATAGTTTTAAAAATATTTGGTGGAAATTAAAAAGAGACATTAGTTTGATGTCTCTAAGCTGTTGAAAATACAGATGCCCGCTAGATTAAACTTCTGATCTGTTGTGTGTGAAGCTGAAACGAGTATTTAGATTTCAATGTGCGATAGAAGACATACGAAAAATATTTAATCAAATAGACTTAAATCTAAACACAAATTCATGGAATTTGCGATTTATTTTTATGAAGTCTTTATTTTTTATTTTAGTATTGTTAGTTTTTTCTGTTCCGACAAAAGTTTATGCCGATATTTCACTTTTGGTTCATGAAGCGAAAGGTTTTAGCGGAGAAATGACCGGTAGCGGTCATATTAGTGTTTATATTTCAGAACTATGCACTGATCCGCCTTTAGTTCTGCGACAATGTAAGCCTAATGAAGTAAAGGGGGCAGTTATTTCTTCTTACTTGGGATTCGGTGCAAAAACTGAATATGGATGGTTTGCCATCCCAATTTTAAATTACCTCTATGGAATTGATAATGCTGAGCAAATTCCGCTTTATTCAAATCGTAAAATTCGAGATTTTTTACGCGAAAGCAATCGGGCAAAATATCTTGGAAAACTAATTCCCGGATTACCAAATGAAAAACTACCGGCTGGTAGATGGACAGAACTTTTTGGTGCCGCTTTAGATCGGGATTTATATGCCTTTACTGTCAAAACAAACCTAGAACAAGATTTACGTTTTCTAAAAAGATTTAACATCTCGCCGTCGAAAAGTGATTTTAATTTGATAACAAATAACTGTGCGGATTTTGCTAAAAAAATTATTAATTTTTATTTTCCAGATGCCGTTTCGCGTGATTTTATTAATGACTTTGGGGTTACTACTCCAAAAGCAATTGCGCATTCGTTCAAAAATTACGCTACTAAAAATCCCGACCTTCGCTTTTATATCAACAAATATTCACAAATTGACGGGACGATTGCGAGAAGTTCGGATTTACAGCATTTTACGGAAAAAGCTTTTAAATCAAAGAAATATGTGGCGGTTCAAGCCCTCACAATGCCAATTTTATTACCCGTATTTGCCGGCACATTTTTTTTGACAGGGGGGAATTTCAATATTGATAAAACTTATCGCAAATTTCATTCGGAGAACGTTGCAGAGTTAGATCTGGCAACAATAGAAGTCTTAAAACTGAATAAACAAAACAAAATTTTAAACGAAATTAAGGTGAGTCATTCAGCCGAAAAACCGCAAATTTTTGGCGAAAATAAAATTTGGAAAAGTTACCGTAAAGTGTTTTCTAAAATTTTAGAAAAGGCAATAAAAGACAAGCTTTTTGTTGATAAAAATAGGCTTAATTCTTTCTTTGCTGATTTGGAAAGCCAAAGTGAACCTGTTTATGACGAAAACGGGGATTTGATGCTCAAAATTAAAAATAATGGCGAAGAAACATACTTAGGTTTAACCCGCCGCAATATTATCAGTCCTGATTCTGATGCGATTCTCGCTTATAAGTTGTTGCTGGTAAAAGTTAAATATGAACTAAATGCGCCTGAAAAAAATCGTGAAACAATGGAAATTTTTCAAGCAAATTGGCAATTATTAAACGAATTATCAAAGCGTTTAGCTAATTCAGAGTCTTTTCAAAATCAGAGTGATTCATCAATTTCAAATACCTCAAAAGGACAAACAGTTGAAACTAAAGTGCAAAAATATTCCAAAAAATTTCTCATTAAAAAATCATTGAAAGGTTTTAACCGAGTCATCAATTTTTGAAAAAGATTAAGATTCCAATGTGTGTTGGCTAACATACAAGGTCTTGATTTTTCTTTAATATTCAAATATCGAGGGGCAATTTATGAAAAAGAATATAGGTTTATGGATTGATCACGCCACGGCTGTGATTGTTACCGTAATCGGCGAAAAAGCTGAAGATTTTGAAATTATGAAAATTGTTTCAGACATAAAAAAACATCCACATTCCAAAGTCGGGGCTGATGACACCCGCCAAAATGTTGAAACAGAATATCTTAAGCGTTTCTACGACGAAGTGTTCACAGTTATTGAGGGAGCAGACTCTGTTCTGATTTTTGGTCCGGGAGAGGCGAAAGGCGAATTCAAAAAACGTTTGCAACATAATGAATTCAACGAGGAAAAAATTACAATTGAATCTGCCGACCAGATGACTGAACCGCAAATTGTCGCCAGAGTTCGAAGTCAATTTTTTGAGCAAGGCAGAGGTTGACTTGAAATAGTTTTTCTCTAATTCCAGATTGGGTGAACTAGATCATCAATTTTCTACAAGCTAAGCAAACAGGCAGATGCTGCTTGATATGCACAATTTAAGGTAAATGATATGACTGAATTCGAATATAACATTAACAAAGAAATAGACATTGCAACTTGGGAAGACGAAGGCGGAGCATTAAAACCCGTTTTGGTTTCTGTTTCTAAGTCAGGAAACATGGTAAGAGTAATTTGGTTTGGTAGTTTGATAACTTTGCCATTTTTATTTTGGCTGGCCAAAAAGCAATTTCAAAAATAAATAAAAAAATGAATTGGTAATTATCTAAAGAGAAAAAAATATGAAATTTATAAGCCGAAAAAGTTTTGCCAAAGAAATGGAAATTGCTCAAATACATGGGAATGAGAGTGAAAAACGAGGGGTAAATTGGATGATGATTAGTTTTGCCATAATTATTAGCACATTAATTTTAGGGATAATTGCTTTAAAAATTTTACCAAATAATGTTTATCAAAAAATAATCGGAAGTGCTAATAATTCAACCACTTCAGCAGCACAAAAATAAGGCAGAATATCAAAAAAGAAAGGGAACAAAAGTGTTACTTACCATTTTAGAAAAAAGAGATGGTTTGACCAACTAATCGGCTTTAATTTAAAACGAACCAGGGGAAGGATTTGATAAACAATCAGTTTTTTATCAAACAAATTATTCAGGAGTTGAAACAAAAAAATCAACTCCTGATTTTCATCAGTAAGACTTACAGAAATTTGAAAATCAACAAAAGTGTGGATTTTTACCCAACACCGAGCTAATTCTAGTTATATTTATTCAATAAATAACGAGATAAATTCGGCACATTTTTTGCACGGTATCCAATTGGAAAATTTTACTATGTAAAAAGCAATGCAGGCGCCCGACATCCAAAAATCAAATCAACCAACATCTCTCGCAAAATACTCGGGTTTAACTAATACTTCCGCCCGTCAACGTCTCAAGAAACTCGGATTTAACGAACCGATTACCAAACATAAACGAAGCATAATTGTTCAATTTCTGCTCCTTTTTGCCGAACCTCTCATTATCATTTTGCTGATTGCCAGCACGGTTTCTTTATTTGTCGGAGATAAGATAAACGCCATCATTATTTTTCTGATGGTATTTCTGGGCGTAGTGTTGAATTTCATCCAAACTTTGCGTTCGGAAAAAGCTGCCGAAAGTCTGCAAAAGGAAATTTCATTAACTGCTACGGTTTTTCGTGATGGAGAATGGCAGGAAATTCCCCGCCGTGAAGTTGTAGTTGATGATCTGATTCGTTTAACCGCCGGCGATTTGATTCCCGCCGATGCGCGTCTGGTCGAAGCACGCGATCTGCACGTCCAGGAAGCCGCTTTGACCGGCGAATCTTTACCGGTTGAAAAAGAAATAAACGAAAAAGATTTAACCAAACCCAATATTTTTCTCGGAACTTCTGTCATTAGCGGAACTGGAACGGCAGTCGTCTTGGCGACAGGCGGCAAAACAATGTTCGGCGATATTGCCAAACGTCTGGCTGAAAAAGTTCCCGAAACTGATTTTGAACGCGGCACTCGCAAATTCGGTTATCTGATTATGCGGGTTGTTTTTGTGCTGGTGATTTTTGTTTTATTGGTAAATGTCCTGCTTCACCGCGATTTTCTTGAATCTTTGTTCTTTTCGATTGCACTCGCCGTTGGATTAACTCCTGAGTTTTTACCGATGATTACCGCTGTCACGCTTGGACAAGGCGCGGTCAAAATGGCAAAGCAAAAAGTCATCGTTAAACATCTAGCCGCCATGCAAAATCTCGGTAGTATGGATATTTTGTGCAGCGATAAAACGGGAACTCTGACCAGCGGGGAATTATCACTTGAACAGCACACAGACCCTTTTGGCAAAAGTTCTGAGCGTGTTTTTGAACTTGCATATCTCAACAGTTTTTTTGAGACGGGCATTATAAATCCACTCAATCACGCGATCAAAAATAAAGCGAATCCGCTTGATGAAGCCATCGTTGAACACGATCAATTGAACCTCAAAGATTTTCAAAAAATGGATGAAATTCCATTTGATTTTGAACGTCGCCGAGTTTCAGTCGTGATCGAAAAAGACGGGAAACGGAGTCTGATTAGCAAAGGTGCACCCGAAAGTGTTTTTGCAGTTTGTTCGAGTTATGAGCTTGACGGAAAAGTTTTGCCTTTCGATAAAGATTCTCAAATCTTCGCAGAAAAAACTTTTAATGATTTCAGTCAAAAAGGTTTAAGGGTTTTAGCCGTTGCCTATCGGACAGTTGGAACGGAAAAAAGTTATCAAAAAGAAGCAGAAAAAGACCTGATTTTAGCAGGATTTTTAACTTTTGCCGATGCTCCTTTGGAATCAGCCGCCCAAGCCTTGAAAGATTTAGCCAAAGACGGAGTGCAGGTAAAAATCATTACAGGTGACAATGAACTTGTGGCACGGCACGTATGCGAACAGGTTGGTTTGGTCAGCAAACAAATCGTCTTAGGCGATGAAATAGATAAAATGACGGATAGTGCACTCGCCCACATTGTTGAAAATGTCCATATCTTTGCACGGGTTTCACCAATGCAGAAAAACCGAATTTTGCTTGCCCTGAAAGCTCGTGGTCACGTTGTCGGTTATCTAGGTGATGGAATCAATGACGCGCCAAGTCTGCGTTCGTCGGATGTCGGTATTTCGGTTTCAACTGCCACAGATGTAGCGAAAGATGCAGCAGAAATTGTTCTGCTTGAACGAAGTCTCAAAGTTTTGCATAAAGGTATCCTTGAAGGACGAAAATCGTTTGGAAACGTGATGAAATATTTGCTGATGGGAACAAGTTCCAATTTCGGCAATATGTTGAGTATGGCTGGTGCAACTCTTTTTTTACCATTTTTGCCGATGTTGCCCGTTCAAATCATCCTCAATAATTTCCTCTACGATTTAGCACAAGTGACTATTCCAACTGACAATGTTGATACAACTTACATCCGCAAACCGCAACATTGGGATATTAAACTGATCCGTGATTTTATGTTTTACATCGGACCGATCAGTTCGATTTACGATTTTTTGACGTTTTATATTCTGCTCAGATTTTTCCAGGCAGGGGAATCAGAATTTCATACAGGCTGGTTTGTCGAATCTTTGGCAACTCAAACAGCAGTCGTTTTTATCATTCGGACAGCCGGGAATCCTTTCAAAAGCCGTCCAAGTTTGGCTTTGAGCTTAACGGTTTTATCCGTCATTGTGATTGCCGTTGTGCTTCCATTTTCCCCGCTTGCGGGATATCTGGGTTTCGTTCCGTTACCATTTACCTATTTTTTATTTCTTGGTGCGGCAACTATTACTTATTTGCTTTTAGTGGAATTGGTGAAACGGCGATTGATGAAGAAATAAAAAGTTAATGAATTTAGAATATAATACCAAATATGGGTTCGTATTTTGAAAACCTTAAAATTTTACAGAGTTTACCTTCGCCCAGTTAAAAATAGTTTTTACAACTCTCGCCAAAATTGCCCAAATTCCGAACTTGGGTTTATAATCGAACCCAGGCGGCGTGAATAACGCCTACCTTGTCAAAAACTGAGGTTTGCCTTGGAGCTCAACAAGCCTCAGTTCTTTTATTTTAGGTTAATTTGATAATCCATCTTAATCTGCTTTTCATAGAAAAAGACTTTATCCGTATCCAGTGGTTTAACAAAACAGGCTTCCGGTCCAAATTCAGTTTCATAGATACCTACTAAAAACCAATTGTCGTCCTCTTCATTTATTTGCGGTATCCAATCGGAGACATTTTGGTCTTTTTTAAATTTTTCGTATTCTTCTGTTGAAACATTTTCTTCCATACTGATAAATATTAATTCCATTCCTTGGGCTTCTGGAAGCTGCTCAATAAATTCTACTTCCGCCGGATTTATGTGGGAATGAAGCCAATAGCCTATCTCATTACGTTTTACTCTCTCAATCTGAAACATATTTATACGATGATAAGTTTAATGTTCGTGATGTCAGTTATTTAAGCTAAACAAAGAACTAGCTTTCTAAAAATAATTTGGATTCAAAGGCAAAAAGAGCGGAATAAAACCTATTCATGTCATTTAGGGTGATAGTAATCTTTTTATTTATGAAACCATCCCTTTGTTCGTATTTAACTTTCTAAAATCACTGATATTTTTATAGATCTTTATAATTCCTATGCCGCCAGCGCCATCTCACACTTAAAGGATAAGAAGTTTCGCGTTTGCCGAGCAAGACCATTAACAGCAACCGGCAATAATCTGCTGAAAATGAAATCATTTTCTCTAAAGGATAAGAGTTCATCATTTTTCTAAACCTCCATCGTTATTAAATGTTTTTAGAGGAAGTAATTCAGATTCTCCACCCCCTGGAAAATCTGAATTACTTTTGTAAGGTGTGCTATATCCCAAATTTATAGTAGATTTATACTTTAAGTGATTAAAAACTCTTTGTATGTGTGGTTCCATACATATGGCAACAAATTAAAGGTGACCAGAGGATTTTTTATTATTTTGTGGGACGTTTAAGCGGCTTGTGGACTAGAATAATTATGTATTGTCCTAATCCTTTGTTTTTTTGCCATTCTTACTTAGATGTTTCAAATATAGTTCGGCATCTTCCAAATACTTTTTGTTTTCTTCAATCATTTTTCGAGTAAACGCTTGAGATTTCTCTAACTCTTGAAGTAATAATTTTGTATCTTTGATCACTCTGTTGGTTTCTAAAACAGTCGGGTTTTCAAGGTGGTTAAATTTCTTAAATACTTCACTCATTTTTTTCCTCTGATTTACAGTAAATTTTTTAACTCCGAAGGATTTGAATTACCTAAACAAGGCGTGAGTATCCCAAATTATTGGAATTTTTCATTTTAAATTATTTATAATTCTTCGTGTGTGTGATACCGCACATATAAAAACATCAGATGCAAAAAAAACGAAGGATGATCATCGTAACCAATGAAAATCATCCTTCAGTATAGCTTTCGCTATCAATAACAGTAGTTTGCAAAGATAAGGAGCTAACTTCTGTAAAAAGCCTTGGTTATAATCGGTTTCCGTTATTCGCAGGCGCGTTATTCGATTAAGAGTTCTTTTGAGGCGACTCAATTTCCACTTAATAACCAAGTTGTTGATAAATTAACCGATTAAAAAAAGTCCTTCTGTTATCTACCATACATATAAAAGTTATTTTTATATTTTCTTTCACTTTTTACCTGCTCAAATTACACAGAATTACTCTTCAAATTCCGAGGAACAACACACTTAAGGAACAAATAGAAGAGCTATGAAAATAAAGATTTTCTCTTTTGAAATTCCACAAAATATTAATTAAAAGACTAAATTTATAAGTTTTGAAAATATTTGGTGGGAATTTTGGTGGGAATCAAAAAAGAGGCACTCTATAATGCCCCTAAATTGTTGAAACTAAAGATGCCCACTAGAAGACTTGAACTTCTGACCTATCGCGTGTGAAGCGAGTGCTCTACCACTGAGCTAAGTGGGCTTAAGTGAATTTTATCAATAGTTTAGGGGTTTAACGAAAATAGAGAAATGTAATTCCTATCTAAATTTCCCCCTAAAACATAAAAATTCTACCATTTTTCCACCATAATTTACATTGATTCTCTCTCTGCTCAACAAAGTGATGTAAAATTTTCATCAAATATATGAAAAATTTACATATTATTAGTTTATAACTTAAACAGAATACGCTAAAATATGTTTAGGTCATCAAATCAACTAATTTGGAATATCTTTAGAACATCTATGAAAGTTGTTAGTTATACTTTTGGGCGATATATTTGTTTTATTACATTCCTTTGTTTTGCGGTCGGAGTAGTATTAATTGGGAAAATTTCTGCCCAAGATCAAAAAACTCCGGTCATTCCCTCAAATTCTGATTCCGCAGTCACCGAAAATAATGAACCGATTGTTGTAAATACTAAACTTATTACGTTTAATGTGAGCGTAAATGATGTAAATGGGTTTGCTGTAACAGGTTTAAGTAAAAATGATTTTAATATCTTTGACAATAAAATCCCGCAGGACATCCATTTTTTTAGCGACGAGGATGTTCCGGTCTCTATCAGCGTTATTTTGGACACTTCGGGTTCGATGAGCGGGAATAAAATAATGCAGGCAAAAGAGGCACTGGCAAATTTTATTCAGACCAGCAAGGAACAGGACGAGTTTTTCCTGATAGATGTCGGCTCAAAAGCCAATCTTTTATTGAACGCGACCCGAAATAGCGAAGCTGTTTTGGGAAAATTTTCCTATGTTGAGCCGAAAGGCAATACGGCACTTTTTGATGCAGTAAATTTAGGAGTCGAGAAAGTTAAACGCGGTTCGCATGCTAAAAAAATTGTGCTGATTATCAGCGACGGAGAGGATAATAATTCCCGTTTTAGTTTCAAAGACCTTAAAAAACAACTAAAAGAATCTGATGCAATTATTTATGCAGTTGGGATTGGCGGAACTTTTTCCTATGTGCCAAAAGGCTTAAACGGTCGTGATACACTAAAAGAATTAGCTGCAGTTTCGGGAGGTAAGGCATATTTTCCGGAAACTGAAAGTGAATTGAATGAGGTTTTTGACCGAATTGCTTTGGACATCCGCCATCTTTATTCAATCGGCTATTATCCGGCTGAATCCCCGTCGGATAAAAAAAATCATCAGATTACGGTTAAAGTAAAAGCACCAGATAACTCAACGCGTTTGGTCGTTAATACCCGTAAATCATATATTACAGAATGAGTTTAATTTTCATTCCACGCCGTTTGGATCATTTCGTAACCGATTTGGTCAAATTCTTGTAACTCTTTTCTGTTAAAGGGAAAATAGTCATTTTTCCCAAAATACGATTCGGTTAACTCTGCAAAATATTCATTTTCATTATTCATGGCATAGTGGCGTTGAGTTCCGCCTCTGATGTAGGGAACCTTATTATATTTTCCATCGGCTAAAGCACTTTTGTAAGCATTGGTAATCTTACTTTTCATTTCTGCGGAGAGTGTGTCGTGATAGGCGTGGGCTAATTCGTGCAAGACCATAAAAGGTTGATCGCCTTGCCAATCTATAAAATTTCGCAGATTTTTGATCTCAATAGATTTTTCCAAATCTGCGGGATAACCGTTGCTGACCAACCAATCTTTGGATGAGTGATACCAGACAGCTCCATCGTTCAAAAGTTTATATTGAATCCAAATTGGGATTTTTTTTAGGACGTTAAATTGTGCAGGTTTTATCAGGTTCGGTAATTCTTTCAGCTTTTCTGAAAGGATGGCAAGAGCTTCTTTGGCTTCTGTTGTTTCCTCCCGCCCTTTTTCAATCATTATCTTAAAACCCTGCAAATATAATGGCTTAAAGTTTTTGGAGCTGGTATTTGAAATCGTGTTAGTTGTTAAAGTATCAGAGGAAAGAGAAACTATTTTCCAATATTGTCCTGAAACATTGGCTGAATCAGCTAATTGCAATTTATTATTTGAGCCGTCATTGATTATGTCTAAAGATTTATTGCTTCCCAACCATTTTGTAGTTAGACGAAAGTATCCATTTCCTACCGCTTCAATTTTCCAGAATTGTCCAGAAGCGTTGGTTGTAGCGGCTAATTGCAACTTGTTATTTACTCCGTCATTGATCACATCTAATGATTTATTTTCCCCTAACCATTGAGTAGTTAAGCGATAATAACCATTTCCAATCGGAGTGATTTTCCAAAATTGTCCGGTGACATTATTCGTCTTGGCTAATTGTAATTTGTTATTTTCGCCGTCATTGATGACATCTAAAGATTTGCCTTCGCCTTGCCATTGAGTTGTTAGACGATAATAACCATTGTCAAATGTTTGGGCGGAAACACTTTGGCTAAAAAGAAATAAGAATAGAAAAAACGAAATCTGTAATTTGTTTCTATCAGATAATAATTTTTTAGTCATATTTTCAGCCGATTTAATCTTTTATCAAATCTCATTCAAAATTTGTTGACGGCGAGCATTATATTCGTTATCGGATAGCAAGTTCTGCTCTTTTAGTTTCTGCAATTGTAGTAATCGTTCCTGAATGGTGGATTTAGTTGTTGAATTTTGAAATTGGACCGGTTGAGCATTTGCACACGCGGCGTTGATCTCATTCATCAATGCCATTTCATCAAAAGCTATATCTCCGTTTTTATTGCGGGTTAGATTTGAATAGGTTCGACCAAGAGTAATGGTGCGTTGTTTTAATTCAGCATCATTCGGATTAGTTCTGAGTCTCGACAATGACTGCTGATACTTCTTAAAAATGTCGGCTTTTTTCTTATAACGGGCACTTTGCTTGCGATAAAGCAAAAAGCCGATAACTGCAAACAAAAGAAGAACGATTATTATTCCGAGTGCACCACTGGCTCGGAGCATTTGAAGAGAATTCATTATTTCCTCTTAATTAAAAAGTAGTCGGTGGTCAGTGATTAGTGGTCTGATTTAGATTCAAGCTAAAACCGACCACAAACCACCAACCACTAAAGCCAAACAACTATTTCTTCGGATTATCGCCGACAGGCTGACGATATTTTTCTTTTTCCTTATCACGTTCGAGATACGGAATTCCTTTTTGCATCCATTCGGGAGCAGGTGCGCCTTTGAGTTTATTTTCAAAAAACTCAAACATCCGCCGTGAATAATCTTTTTGATTCTGCCGTTTACGAAGTCCGTGAAATTCGCCGTTGTAGGTGAACATATAAACTTCTTTATTCAACCGACGGAGTGATAGATAAAACTCAATTCCCTGATACCAGGGCACTGCATCATCATTATCATTGGCAATCATCAAAATCGGAGTTTGGATGTTTTTGACATAGAATAGCGGGGAATTTTCCATAAATTTCTGCGTCGCATCCCACAGATTGGCTCCGATTCGGCTTTGCGTTCGTTCATATTGGAATTGACGCGGCAATCCTGTTCCCCAACGAATTCCGTTATATGCGCTGAACATATTGGCGACTAAAGCCCCGGGAGCGGCGGCTTTGAAACGGTTGGTTTGCGTCACCATATAAGCGATTTGATATCCGCCCCAACTATGCCCTTGGATTCCGATATTATTTTCATCTACAAAACCTTGCTTGACGACTGAATCAATCCCCGGCAGCACACAATTCAACGCACTTTTGCCCGGATAACCGATTTTATAAACGATGTCGGGCATAAAAATTACATAACCGTTGCTGGCGTAAAAGCTGAAATTGATTGAAGTTCCGGGACCCGGATTTTGGAAATTATGCACCGTATCCGAGAGTTTTTCGTAAAGATAAACCAACATCGGATATTTTTTCTTCGGATCAAAATTGTCCGGTTTGATCAAAATTCCTTGCAATGGAACGCCTTCAGTATTTTTGTAATTGACTAATTCTGCTTTTCCCCAATTAAAAGAAGCACGCTGAGCATCACCGTCACTCATCTTTTTCGGCGAACTAAAACTTGTATTGGTTACCCAAATATCGGGGAAAGTATCAAACCGTGAAGCCGAAACCATCAGTGCATCAGCATCTTTGGCTTTGGTTGGGTTACCGAAATTCTTGCTGTCCATCATCAGTTTTTCAGGCTTTCCGTCTAATTTGACACGATAAAAACCGGAATCGCGGGTTGCTTCGCTTTCGGCGCGAAGGAGCATCGTTTGACCGGGTTCGATAAATCTTTCGTCAGGATTCAGACGAACATAACGAAAAGCGGTTTGAGATTGTCTGCCGCCGGTTAAAAGTTTTCCGCCGCTGCCGTCGGCATTGACTTGCCAAATGTCGAAGCGGTCGTTAATCAAAACTTGTTGGTCGTCTTTTGTCCAGCCGCTCAAGCCGTAAGATGGCGCAGCATCGGGTGTGTCGTGGTCTTCTTCGACAAATTTTCCGCCTAATTTGGCAGTTAGGTTGGTGATTTTACCGTCTGGAATGGTGATAGAATTCCAATCTTTGCCGTCAAAAAAGACTGCGTATTTACCGTTCGGCGACCAGCTGAGTCCAAATCTTGACCCTTTTACTAAAAGTTTTCGCGAACCGTCGAGAGTATTGACCAAATAATAATCGGTAAATCCCGGATCGTAAGTCGCATTGATTCGATAGGCTCGGTCATCAGTTCCGATGGCGTAAAGTCCGTTTGAACTTGGAATTACATTTTCCATCGTCTTGTCGGCAAGCTGAACAAATTTTTGCTCTTTGATATGCCAAACGGCGCGATATGAACGGTCACGGTCAGCGATGGCACGGACTTTTTGGATTGGCTGAACATAATCATCTTTCCAATGCCAGAGGTCAACATTTACTTTTTCTTCGTCGGGAACGGCATTATTCGGGTCAGGTTCGGGATCCGGCGGCGGGGCATCGCTCAAAAATAAACGGCTTCCGTCGTATGCAAAACTGAGCGAACCTTTTTCGCTGACGACAAATTCCGGACGAAATCCGGCAGTTTTGACCGAAACGACTTCGGTTGCGCTCGGAGCGGTGCGCATCCAATGATAAACCCTGAATTTCGGTTGCGAAGCGGTTACATCATCTTTGTCACTGATAAACGCCAGTTGAGTTTGCTTTTCATCCCAGGTAAATTTGAGATATTTTCCGGCTCCTGCCAGCAATGCGACAGGGGCGGCATCGGTTTGCGGAGTGACGGCAAACGCTCCGTTAGTTTCCTCTTTTTTGGACGAAACCGCATAGACGAGCGTTTTTCCGTCTTTGCTAAAACTATATTCCAAAACGTCTGCGAAAGTTCGGTCAGTTCCGTTCGCCAAATTCCGCAAAACTAAATCGGTTCCGTATTCTTTTTTCTTGGCACCCGGGCGATTGGCGGGGGCATTTGCGTTTGGAGCATTTGGTTCGGCTTTGGCGGCTTCTTTCAGAATTGCGACAAATCCTGAACCATCTTCGGGGATTTGATAATTTTTGACGTTCTCAATTTTGGTAACTTGTCCTGTTGCCAAATCCATAATGCCGAGCGCATTTTTCGGAAAATCTTCGGGACGTTTTTTATCTTTTCGCGCCTTCAAAATATCGGCTTTATTCGGTTCAATATTGAAGAATAAAAATTTGCTGTCAGCAGAAAATAATGGACGAAGCAGGCGACCCTGAGCTACAAATGCAGCAGTCGCTGCAGGATCAGAAGCATCAGGCGGAGGAGTCGGCGGACGATAACCGCGAGGGTTGCGCCATTCTGCGCCGATTGCCGTATTTTTGACAAAAAGTTCGCCGTCACCATCCTGCGGCTGCATCACATACGCGACGAATTTTCCGTCACGCGAAATGGTCGAACCCTGTAAACTGCGCCACGAATCAAAATCTTGAGCAGTGATAGGACGTTTAGCCGTTGATTGAGCAATGATCGGCGAGTTAAAAAGACTCAGCAGACAAAGAACGAAAACGACAGAATACGAAAAACGCTTCAGCTTTAAAGACATATTTCTCCCGATTGGAATTGATAAATTTTGTAGAACTATTCTAAAAATAACGCTTGTGTGGATTTTTTACAATTAGATATTTAGTAAAAAATTGTAAAGAAAACTTTTAACCGCTAATTTGTTATCATCAGCGAATGATAATGGGAACTCAGACTATAAAAAAGGGGGTTCCCCTTGCAATAGATAGAAGTCAACGAGTTATTCGCAGAGATCAACGAGTTATTCGCAGAGGTCAACGAGCGATAGACAGAAGGCAACGAGTAATAGATAGAAGCCAACGAGTTATCGGTTGGGGGCAACTGATAACTCGTTGGAGTTAGTTTATAACAGGCTGAGTCTAGTTTGTCAGAGACTACTGTTAGCGAGCAACAGATTGATGACAACAGATATTAATTTGGTTGTAGCATCTATCTTTTTGAATCAGCACAATAATTTTTTAGCTTTAAATCTTTTTTGCAACTCCGCAAATTTAAACAAATTTATCATGTAAGGGAACTTTTTCGGCTATTCAACATCTAAATTATTGGATGCCGGAATATTTATGGTGCGAATTTAGAACAAAATCTTGTAGAATAGGAAAGGCGCATCGCCCGTGGAATCAACAAAATGAGAGATTGGATAGTCAGCGAATCACAACAAACCGTCCCGCTTACCTTTAATTCGGCTGAGAAAATAAAAAATCTGCAACTTGCAATTGAGCAGGTTATCAAAGGTAAAACCGAAACCGTCAAACTTGCTCTGGTGGCAATGATCGCTCGCGGACATCTTTTAATCGAGGATGTTCCGGGAATCGGTAAAACTACTCTGTCCAATGCTTTAGCGCGTGCGCTTGACTTATCATTTCAACGAATTCAGTTCACTTCGGACCTGCTTCCTTCGGATGTGATCGGGCTTTCAATGTTCAATCAGCGGAGCGGGGTTTTTGAATGGAAACCGGGACCGATTTTTGCCAATATCGTTTTAGCTGACGAAATTAATCGCGCTACGCCGAAAACTCAATCCGCGCTCTTAGAAGCAATGGCGGAAGGACAGGTAACGATCGAAGGCGTGACGCGCCCGTTGCCGATGCCGTTTATGGTCGTCGCAACCCAAAATCCAACCGAACATCATGGAACCTATCCGCTTCCCGAATCACAACTCGACCGGTTTATGCTGCGCTTGCACGTTGGTTACCCGAGCCAGGCAGATGAAAGAAATATTTTGCGTGACCGAGAACGTCGAAATCCTTTGGAAAGTGTTCGCGCTGTGATGTCTGAGAGTGATGTTTTGGAATTACAGGAATCTGCGGCTGAAGTTCGGGTTGATGATGTTTTAGTTGATTATTTATTAAAAATTGTCGCACAAACCCGTGAAAATGAAGCGATTGAACTTGGCATTAGTCCACGCGGAACGCTCGCGCTGTTTCGTGCTGCGCAAGCCTTGGCCTTAATTGAAGGACGCGATTATTGCATTGCAGATGATATTAAACGCTTGATTTTGCCGTGCTTTGCCCACCGGATCATGGTTAGTTCACGCTATGCAAACGTGACGCGTAGAACGCACGAAGCCGAACAGATTTTGAAAGATATTTTGTTGAAAATAGAGGTTCCGGTATAACGATTTTGGATTTGTGATTTTGGATTTCGGATTGTCTTTTGTTTTACAATTGACTTTCAAAACTTTTACTTTTCCTCGCGAAAATGTTTCAATAATTATCGGTTAGAAAATTTAATTCCGTAATGCTCAAACAGCATTCAGACGGGTTACACGATGCCCCGTCCTGACACAAATGGCACGTCGAAAATTTCGTAACAATCAGCGTCACGAACCTGTGACACAGCGTTCTTTTCAAGAATACGCCGCAAATTCTTCTGCGCCGCACACTTCGCGCACCGAATTAATTCGTCTGATTCGCGGCGGCGAAGACACTTTTTTAGAACTCAAAGTCAAACTTTCAAACAGTGAACGCATCGCCCAAGGAATTGTCGCTCTGGCAAATACTTCGGGCGGAGTTATCGTTTTTGGAGTCAATGACCAACTGCGTGTCGAAGGCGTAGATTATCCCGAAACAGTGCAAAAAGAATTGGTTAGAATCTGCCGCGAAGACATTGTTCCGCCGATTCTTCCGTTAATTGAAGCAATTTCGTTTGATGACGGACGACGGGTGATTGCGCTCGAAGTTGAAGGGAAACGCCGACCATATCGAACCCGTGACGGACGATATTTTTTGCGAATCGGAGCCGAAAAACGCGAAGCTACCCGCGAAGAACTTTCGATGTGGCTCGAAGAAATTCGCCCGCTTGGCTATGAAAATGTGACGGTGATAAATGCGACCGAAAACGATATTGACGATGCGTTGCTATGGAGTTTTGCCAAACATTTCGAAGAAGATTTTGAACTCAAAATTGATTACAACACCAGAGCTTTTCTTAAAAAAGATTTGCTTTTAGCGGTTGGAAATACCGATGAATTTGTTCCGACAATTGCGGCGATTTTATTGTTTGGAAAAAATGAGCGCGTCAGCAAACTGGTTCCTCGTTCAAATGTGACTTTTGTTCGTTTTGCTGGAGATACAACAAATTCACAAATTGTTGAAAGGATTGAAGCAGAAGGGAATTTGTTGTCGCTTTATGAATCTGCAATGCGGTTCATCAAACTTTACACCGATTTGCGCGAAGAAAAGATTTCAAAACCAAGCAATAATGGTAATTCACCGATTCAAGCCCGCGCCAATTATCAATATGACGTAATTAGTGAAGCAATTGCTAATGCCTTAATTCATCGGGATTTAGCTCTGCGCGAGCCCGCGACGAAAATTCAAATCTTTGATAGTTTTATCGAAATTTCAAATCCGCGCCGAACCAACGGTTTTGTTCCACCTGCATCACGCGCGATTCGATACGGCATTACGCAACGGCTCAATCCGCAAATCGCCTCGATTTTTTCGAGTGAAGCCTACGAAGCCAAACACTCAAAAATCGGTTTACCCAAACTTTTGCAAAATGCGCGAAAATTTTCGGGTAAACGTCCTGAGATCTACACTTCAAATGACGAATTTAAGTTAAAGATTTATGGAAGTGTTTGAGAAAAAATGATAGCCACAAAAGGCACAAAAAACACAAAAAAGAATATTTTCTTTTCTTCATTTTGTGAATTTTGCGCCTTTTGTGGCTAATTTTTATTACTTTTACAAACTAAACTGATTTGTTTCCAAATAGTTCTGGACAAACGACAAGAATTTTTCGCCATCTGAACCATCAACGATTCGATGATCGTAAGTCAAAGCAAAATAAGCCATGGAGCGAATTGCAATATAATCATCTCCATCGGGCGAGGTTAAAACTTTTGCCCGTTTTTCGATGGTGCCAAAATTCAAAATCGCCACTTGGGGTTGATTGATAATCGGTGTTCCGAACAATCCGCCGAAAGTTCCGGTGTTAGTAATGGTAAAAGTTCCACCTTGAACTTCGTCAGGATTTAGTTTTTTCGACCTTGCACGTTCAGCTAAATCATTTGCCGTAATGGTCAATCCTGACAGCGAAAGCGTATCGGCTTTTCTGATAACGGGAACGATCAATCCCCAATCCAGCGCGACTGCCATTCCCAGATTAATGTCGCCTTTATAAATGATTTTATCGCCGTCAACCTGTGAATTGATGATCGGATATTTTCGCAAAGCCTGCGTCACGGCTTGGAAAATGAACGGCATATAGGTCAATTTTGTCCCGAACCTTTCGGCAAATGCAGCTTTATTTTTCTCACGGAATTTGACCACATTCGTCATGTCAATTTCATAAACGGAAGTGACATGTGCCGAAGTTTGCTTGGAAAAAGTCATGTGTTCGGCAATCCGTTTCCGCATATTTGACATTGTTTCGACTCGGTCGCCGCTGACAGTCGCAGTTTTAGAAACCGGAGCAGTAACAGGTGCAACCTGCGGAGTTGAAACGGTTTGCGGAGTTGAAACAACAGGCGTAATAGGTTTGACCAGCAAATCTTCTGGTTTAACGGCTGCACCTGTATCAAGAAAATTCAAAATATCACTTTTCGTCACGCGCCCGCTTAGACCCGTTCCCGAAATTTTGGAAATATCGATCCCATGTTCTTTAGCGATATTACGAACTAATGGACTTGATTTTGTTTGGCGAAGTGATTCAAGCGTGGTCGGAGTTGCAGAAACACCAGCGGTAGCAGTTTTAACCTGTGGAATTTCAACAGGTTTAGCTTCCTCTTTGACAGGCTCAACTTTCGGAGCTTCAACTGTTTGGCTTGGGACTTCAGCTTTGGAGATTGAAACACCGGAACCCGAACCAACTAATGCCAAAACTGTTCCAACTTCAACAGTTTCGCCTTCTTGATGACGAATTTCCAAAAGTGTCCCGGCAGCAGAACTTGGAACTTCTGCATCAACTTTGTCGGTTGAAATTTCTAAAATCGGCTCGTCTTTTTCAATCGCATCGCCGACATTTTTCAACCATTTTGAAATTGTTCCCTCGGTAATGGATTCGCCCATTTGCGGCATCACGATTTCGGTTGCGTCGGATTGGGAAGTTGGGATTGCAGATGGCGGACTGCTTACCGCTTCGACCTTTGGAGCTTCGACGACAGGCTCAGGTGGTTTAACTTCTTCAACTTTTGGAGTCTCAACAGGCTCGCTTGAGGCTTGAGACGTAGGACTTGAGACTGGCTCTCCTGCTTCGCCGACAATTGCCAAAACGGTTCCAACTTCAACAGTTTCACCTTCTTGATGGCGAATTTCCAGCAAAACTCCCGCTCCTGAACTGGGGACTTCGGCATCAACTTTATCGGTCGAAATTTCTAAAATCGCTTCGTCTTTTTCAACGGTATCGCCCACGCTTTTCAGCCATTTTGAAACAGTGCCTTCGGTAATAGACTCGCCCATTTGGGGCATTACAATCTCAACGCTCATTAAAATAAATCTCCAATATTATGCTCAAATAAATTTTTTGAATAATTGCAAAAGATAAGTTTAACGCTTTGCCGAAAAAACAACAAATTTAGGATATAATTAACAAAATTATGCCCAGAATCGAACTCGAAACAATCATCAACGCTCCTATCGAAAGAGTCTTTGACCTTGCCCGCTCGATTGACCTGCATGCAGATTCAATGGCACACACCAACGAAAAAGCAATTGCCGGAGTTACCAAAGGTTTGATAAATCTTGGCGAGACAGTAACTTGGGAAGCAACGCATTTTGGAATTAAGCAAAATCTGACCTCTAAAATTACTATCTGCGACCGCCCGACCAAATTTGGCGACACAATGGTTTCGGGAGCCTTTGCGCGATTTGACCACGAACATTTTTTTGAGGAAATTGCCGGAAAAACTGTGATGCGGGATGTTTTTGATTACGATTCGCCGCTTGGGTTTTTAGGCAAAATTGCAGATTTTATATTTTTAGAAAATTATATGAAAAATCTGCTAATTGAGAGAAATGAGACAGTTAAACGAGTTGCCGAAAGTGATGAGTGGCGGAAGTTTTTGGATTAATCGTAAATATCGCAAATATCGCAGCAAGTTTCACGGTTTAATATTGAAAAGAGATGAAGAACTAATTTAATTTGGTGGCAAAAGAAAATAACAATTTCGTCTTTTCCATTGTCGGAAGTTTTTCTCAATTTGATTGCGGGAAAAAAAACGACGCAACCGAGATACTTAAATTTTCAGGATCAAGGAGAGAGAGTAATGTTTATTGAGTCTGGAAGATTTAGCCATAAAAAATCAGGCAAAAATTTACTAGGGATTTTATCAGTTTGTTTTTTGATAAATATCGGAGTTTACGGACAATCTTCGTGTAGCCTGGTGAATCGTTTTTTGATTCAGGCAGCACAGGAGAAAGGAATACAGTTTTCTAATTCTGAAAATATCTCATTTATTCTCAACTCTGCTTTATCCGATTTGGATTCAGCACAATCACAATCAAGCAAAAAAGCCTATCAACAAAAGATTCAGCAAGCCAGACAAAAACTTTCTACTGTCAGGAATTCCATCGCGCAGCTCAAGTCTATTGAATCTCAGTTAATACCGATTTGCGAGGAAAGTCGGGCAATTGATGAAACAATAGGTCGGCGAAGCAGTCAAGGAGGTCCGAAACAAAAGGAATTATTTGAAAAAGGATTGGAAATCGCCAGAAAGGCTGTCCCTATCTTAGAGGCTTTGACTAATACCTTTGACGAAGTTAGTCAATTAACAACCGAAGCAAATCAAATTCGTGACGGATACCAGGAAAGAACTTATCCTCAATATACCGGGGGAATTGATAAACGTGAGCCTTATGAATATCAATACCCCCCGACATATTATCCTGCACCTAAAATGATCGGAAATATAAAAAAAACAGGGAAAAATCCGCCTCTTAAAGGAAATGTAACAAACAATTCAAATTCCATTGAATGGTCGGGCTGGCATACGAATCTTGGTGGTAATATAATTTCCGAATTTAGGAAGAAAAAAGAACAATATCCTCTTGGGTCAAGTTGTGTGGTCACCTATAAAGTTATGTCTGACGGTTGGATTGAAGTAAAATCTATAAGCGGCAGTAGTAGGGATTTCAGAGATTATTGCGGCTCGGTATTTTTGAATGTAAATAGGTCTTATAACAATTTCAGATTTCCGCCGCGATCCAACCGCCAATATGTAATAAAATATGCAGAACTTTATAGATCAGAGAAGGGTTTTACTAAAATCGGTCTCAAAGACGTAGAATATTTGAATCCGCCCGAATCTTACAAAGATTTTACTAAGTCCAAAAAATAGAAAAGTAAAGGTTTATCAAGTTTTTATCTTTACAGATGAGGGCAGGATATTAGGAAAAATATCTTGTCCTTCTCATTTTATTTTCTTCTGCAATTTATCACGCCAAATTTTGACGTTTCCTTCTAAATAAACGCCGTAAGCAAAATTTCCGACAGTATAGATTTTATTTCCAACTTGAAATCCTTCGCGCAACAGAATCGGCACGGCGACATCTGATTTGTCGTTTTCATTGGGCGGTAATTGTTTGATTTTAGGAAGTCGGGCAGTTGCATTAACCTTATTCGGGTATATTTCTTCTTCAAACAAAACTTTGTAAAAAAATCCGTCTTTAGCCCGGCATTTGGCGATAAAACTTTGCTTTGATTGGAGTTTAAAAGTATCTTTTTGCCAAGCCTCAAATTCGGTTTGAGAAATGCTCATTGGTTTCAATTCAGACACTATTATTTGTTTGCAGCCGATTGTAGTAATT
>DAORIL010000017.1:0-24625 GCA_035438525.1 Pyrinomonadaceae bacterium | reverse complement strand
AGTGCCTTCATACCAAGTTGTTGACTCTTTCTGTTCCCCACTAGCCGCCTTGAATTTTTCCGTAAAGGCAATAGAAAATGTGCTGTAAGGCGTTCCGTTAGGTGTATATTTAATTTGTGCATCTTGTCCTACAAATCCGGTAATTGGTGTTTGTCCTAAACTCATAATTATTCTCCAATTTATTACACGGTTTCCGCCGAGTCGGATATTTTTTTTTCATTCAACTTGGAGATTCGAGAACCAAAATTCAGACCTTCTCACTATCCCCACTTGGTCATCACAAACCGTAACAACCTGATAAATTAATTATCCTTTAGTTTTTGTAATTTGAAACATCTTTTTATTGAATTTGCATATTTTATTGACTTTCCATAATTTTGTAGCTACATTCTATTGAAGATAAAATGGAGAATCAAAAAATTTTATCGGATTATGAGAAGATGCTTGATTTTCCTGAAATTAATTTAGGAGAAAAATATGTCAATACTTGGAAGATTTTCTAAAAAAGATTTACCAAAAAAACAATCGTTTGATTTACCTCAATCCGTGATTGATCTGATTGAAACGTATATCAAATTCGGAGCCGAAAAAGGAATCGAAGTAGATAAGAACGAACTTGCTGCTTTGTGTTTCACAGACACCTTATCCCGCGAAAAGGATTTTCAATCGTGGCTGAAAAATCAAACTCCCAAAGCAGAATGATTTTTCTCCAGACCTTCTAATTATCCTTTGCAGAACCTTCAGTTTTCTTCCATTAAACTTCCTCACCAAGTTTCTTCAGGTTGGCACTCGGATTAGTTAAATCGAATTTCAGTTATATCAGATTAATTTTGTTCTATGAGTTTCGTTGAAAGAAATAAAAACCATTCGATATTGAAAATCGAACAGCCTAAATTTGGATTCGATATTCTTTGTTTCGGCTGCTTTATGTATGCCGCAGTTAAGGAAACCGAGTTTATACCGGTTGAAATTCAAAACGCTCAGATCGGAAAATTTGAACTGACACCCAACAAATCAAATGTCATTCAAATCGGCAATGGCGGAGCGGCAGGATGTTTTACCACTATTAATATGATGCCGCCTTTTTCTCTTCTTTATCTTGGTATCTTTCCAAATGCTCAGATCAACGAACACAAAACAAAATTATTAATCTTTCAGCAACTGGAAGCAGATCAGCCCCGGCAATTCCCTCGCAATCTTTTTGGAATTGAAGGTTGTGACGAGTATCAGAATTTTTTGGTTTGTCTGTTCTATACGGAAAATTTTATCGGTATGACAACCCGTTTTAATGCGTCCAGAATTTATAAGGAATTTATTAAATTTGCTGAATAATTTTATTGAAGAATTTAACTACCAAATGAACCACTTAATCAAAACAATAAATGAACAAATCCAACTGAAAGAACAGGCGGATTTTTTCTCTAACATATCCAGTAATTTAAGTGTGTTATTCGGCTTTCGTGGTCATCTGATAAAGTTGAATTATGTTATTTTTTACTTCGCTGGTAAGCTCCGTAAAAACCACTTCGTTATAGACATAATTAACTTTATCAAACGCCGCACTTTCGCCTCAGATATTCCATATCACGCTTTCGCTTACGGTAAGGATTTTTCTTTTCTTTGCTTTTACAATTCCATTGTTCGCTTTGCTTACGGTAAGGATTTATCCATTAATACCACAGATTCTTTTTTACACCCATATCCACGTTTAATCACAGGCAAGCAAGATACTATCCTAACCACAAACCGCAAACTTGGTATAAACCGTTTCATTTCTTTATTTATAGCCGTAGCAAAAAGGAGTGATTTTGCTCCTTTACTACATTTATTTATTTTCTATACGTTATCTATTCCAGTCATTGAGTTTATATTCGTAGCAATATTTTTGCATCAGCCATTTTTGCTACCGATATTTTGAGTATTTATTAGTCGGTTTTCACTATTGGGAAAGGAGAATTATTTAATTATATGGGTAGAAAAAAATTAACGGAACGAAGAGTTTCGGATATTCCGCATCGAGTTAAACTTTATGAAACAACTCAAAGTTATGTCGCTCAACAACAAAAATTAACCGGAAAAAAACAGGTTGATATAATTCGTGAATTGTGCGAAATCGCTCATCAGGAAGAACTAACTAAAGGTCAGTTCAGCAGCGGAACAACTAAGATTTTTCGGTCAACACAAGGTAAGGTTCTTAAACATAATGTCGCTGAACCGCTCGAAAATCTGACCAAAGAAATTCAGAATTTGCGTCGAGAAATACAGGATGTTGACATTCATACACGTTTCGGCACAGATGAAATTTTCAGAGTCTTAAAAGCATTTTATATCGAAAATTCAATTCTGGTTGAACTCGTTCATAAACTCGAAAAAGACCCTAATCGCAAAATAAATGTTGCCGATTCAAGAAAGAAATTACAGGAAAAATATGAATCAGGTTTTGAAACAAGGCGGGATTTATTCTACGAAAAATATCACCGGACGATTATGGAATTAAATGAAAATGATTCACTAATTGATAATCTAAAACTTGAGAATTTTTTAGATGATGATGAGGATAATTAAAGTTTTTTTTATTAATAAAGCAAAAATAGGGGAAATTAATCCCCTATTTTTTTTCAAAAAGTCCGATTGAGTTAAGTTGATTCGGAGTTGGTGAATTTGGTAATTGGTCAATATCAGTCAGGGTTTGTGACGCAATACCTTGATATTTCTTAATCTCTTTCGGCAAAATAACTGCAAACAAAGTTAATGAATTTGCTTTTTCACGCGCCCGGATGAGTTCAATTTCCGCTAATTTATCAGCATCGGTTTGAGCTATTTGAGCCTGTTTTGGCGAAGGAATTGCCCACAAAATTACTTTATTCCCATCTAAGACCTGATACGAATAAACATAATTTTTAAGCCAAAACGAACCTTTGTTACTAACAAAAATTGGATTTTTAATTTTCAAATAATTCAAAAATTCTTGTGAATTTGATGGAAATCTGCCGTTGACCTGACGAAAACCCTGTAACTTTTGAATTAATGCCGGAGCCATAAACTTTGGTTGGTATTGTGCAGTAACCGAACTTTCATCCCACCAATCAAGAGCATAATAAGAAGTGACACAAACAAGTGAAAGTATCAGATAAATAATGATTGTGAACACCATTAACGATTTTAAGTTGAATCTATTTCCCTCTTCTTTAGGCATTATAAATCCACCTCATTTTCAAAATTCAGACCTAAACTATCTTCGCTGAATTCATCTGCTTCCTCATAAATAGATTCAGTTTCATCCTCTGATAAATCTTCACTTTCCATTGTGTTTTCAATATCTTGATTTGGATTTTCCTCTGAACTTTCAATTTGGTCTGCCGTTTCTTTTTTGCCAAGCAACTCATAAAATTCATTCAAATTTGCTTCTGAATTAATATTATTCTTACTTGGAATTTGAATATTTTGCTGATCGCTTTCCGACTTAATCATTTTGATAAAGACCTCACTTAAATCAACATCAGGCGTATTAAAGAAGCTGCTCTTTGGCTGAATATCAGCAACTGAATTCGGATTATAATAAGTTGGTGCAGGCTGTTCAAAGCTATCAATTTTCTTAGCTTCAGGTGGAAATCCGATTCTCAGTGGACGAATATCAGTTGAGATCATTACGGCTTGTGTATAAGCCGGCATTGTTCTTAATTCATCTTCACTCATCAAATCTCTGACCGACTCTCGCTTTGAAGCGCGGTCAAAACGGTCATCCTCGGCATCTGAAGACGAGAGTTCATATGTGGTAGTTTTACCTAATAATTCGACGACATATTTGGCTGTTTTGCTGGTCAAGCCGGTGAGTGCAATCTTGGTTCCGATTGACTGTAAAATACTGGCAGCAACCGATTCACCATATTGTTTTGTCGGCTGATCGAAGTTCTGATAACCAAGCACATAACACATTTTTCGACCACGACCGACACCTATATCTTCCGATAAATTTCTGAGCGGAATGTTACCGGCTTCATCAAACTGGAGGAGGACGAAAGACGGACTATTAATCGTTTCCTGAAGATTATTTTCTTCGATATAGCATTTAGTAATCTCCGATTCGTGCCAATTTTTTTTCTGACTTCGAGCGACACGTTTGGCGTGTAAATCTATAAAACCTTTGAAATCTTCCGTGTCGCCGGTTCGTCTTAGGACATTGGCGACCGAGCCGAAAAACGTTCCTAAAACATTTGATAATTGTGATGCTCTGCCTTCAGGAACGACCACATAAAGAGCAGTTCCTTTGGTCCGCAAAAGTGCCGGATCAATCACCCGACAGCCTTTTTCTAATTCTTCCTGAGTCGGATAAGTAAGAACTTTTTGAACGGTTGGATCCTGAAACGGTTTTAATTTCGCCGCCATCGAAATCAGAATATTCGACTTTGTGCGCCCGTCGAGCTGGGCAAAGGGAGCAAACGAATTGCGAATATCAGGATTTGAAGCTGTATTCATTACATCGGCTAAACGGTCAATTTTATTCGCCTCATCGTATTGATGATCGGCAATAAATTCAAAAATATCTGCCGGAGTAAAATTCATATTTCGCTCTGCAAGAAGAAGCAGAAGACACTTTAAAAGCATTGAAGCAGATTCATCCCAAAACGGATTTCCGCCCGTTTGGGTGTTTGGATCATACCCTACAATCAGATCAGCAATTTCACCGGCAGCAAGTGCATCGTTGTAACAAAGTGAGCCTAACAGAAAGCGGTCTGAAGTTTCGGGACGCTGAAAATCTATCCGAAAGACCTTTTTATAATAGAAGGAAGAATGACGATAAATTTCACCTTTCAAATCAAGGATGACAGCCGAGCCGAGTTTGCCAAATGCTCTTGCCTGCATAATAAAGAACGAAGCTGATTTACCGCTCCCCGGCGGACCAAGAAAAGCCATATGTCGGGCAACAAGTGAAAGCGGAAGACAAAGCCATCGCCCGAATCCGAAATAAGCGACAGGTAAATAACCATTTTCTAAAGGATTTGTTGGCAATCCTATCTGAATCAAAGGCTTTACTAAATTATAAAGAAACTTGTAAAAAGCGGATAAATCAACCTCATTTTTTTTTGAATCTATAATTGATTTTTCCGCTCGAAGCTCCGATGGATGCCATACCCAAAGCAATTTTTTTGATTTAAGTTCAGAAATATTTGCATACCGGCTGGTTCCGTGACTTTCGCTTTGATTAAATCCCAGGTATCTGTTCCAGAGTTTGTAATAATCCGCAAGTAGGGAAAAAATCGGAATAATAAAGAGAATTAAAGGAATGGCAACCCACAATAAATTTTCAATTAATGAATCAATGGTTAAATCAATTTCCGGCAACCAATCCATTAATGACAAAACTCGATACGAGAAAAATAGAACAATAATTGCAAATAAGTAAGCAATTGGAATACCCAGAAAAATAGTTACGGATTTACCAATATTTGCCGAAATTCGCCTGAAAGCAGCATAACTTGATAAATGTTGTTCATTGATCGGACGAGGAAACATTCCAACCATCGCTTCCCATTTAGCCGATTGATCCGCCAGATTGTTTGGTAATTTTTTATTGAATTTTTTTAACATCATTAATCCTTATAATCTCTTTTCTCCAACCCGCCTGAAGATAAAAATCATCCGAAGCAAAGGCTTGCGGAAGCTGTGTATTTTTCGTTGGAGAAATCCAAAGTGCCGCCGAGGAAAGCTCCGGTTCTTCATTTGATTTATATTGAATTGCCCCCGGAGCAGGCAGTCTTAAAGCAAAAATTTCACCATCTTCAAATCCATTTGCCCCAACGCTAATAATTTCAATCCCAAACGGATTAACCGAGTAGTGGACGTAATATGCTCCAATTCCCGAAACGGCAGTTTCTCCATTCACTTTGAATATGTCCGGCAAAAGTCCTTTTTGTTTTGTGGCTTGAAATACCTGATCTAAATTTTGATTGTTGATTTTCTTGGCGGTAAAACGGTCGTGGAATTCCGAAACGCTCAAACTTACAGCTAAAGCTGAAGCCTCACGAAGTCTTTCCGCATAACGAAAATTCGGGTCTTTTTCCAAATTATTTTGAAATTTTTCCGATGGCGGAACAGTTTCGGTCAAAATTTTAGATTTTTGTTTTGTATCCTGATAAACCACTTCATATTCATTTTTTTCCTTCGGATGGAAATATCGAATGGCAATGGTTCCGGCGAACAGTAGGAAAAAAGTCCCTAAAGCTATTTGCAGCATACTGAATTTTTGTAAAAAGTTTTTCATTTAGAATTCTCCTTCAAAATAACAATCTGCGTATAACGCGGTTCTAATTCCTGACTTATTTGATAGACTTTTTCTGCGAATTTTAAGGCTTCTGGTTCATCAACAGGAAAGAAAGTTATTGTTCGTTCTTGGTCACGCCACTGAAAATACACGGGTGACTCCAGATGATCTTCAACGACAATTATTTTTAATGGTCTTTCGAGATTTTTTCTGTTTAAAGTTAGAAAATCTAATTTCAGATTTGGAATTTTGGTTTGTAAACTACTAACTTCCAAAGTAGATTCAAAACCCCCAGCTTTCAATTTATTCAAAAGTTCTGTCTTAAAATCTATTAGAACCGGCTTCGGTGTCTGATACAGAAAAAACGGAAAGGCAACAAAAATTGAAACCATAGTAATCAGGAACACACCCAAACAAAAAAGCATCAGCTTTAGATAAATTTTTTTTCTTTCTTTTTCTTTCATAAAATTTATTTAATTATTAATGGTTCTTCCTTAATAATTTTGAAGGATCGAAGTATTTGTCTGTTATCTGTAAAATTAAGCTACGATGAAATAACAAATCATCAACTATGTTTAGAAATCGCTCTGGAACTGGAACACTATTGAGCGGTTTTTTCCAATACACCCAATCTGGTATGAATTTAATTAAATCCTGTTGACTGATCGGTTCAGCGAGTAAATTAAATTTAGACATTTCAGCGGCGTATTTCCCAAACCATTCACTTTCACTTTCACTAACTAAAATTGGAATATTGGAAACTTGTGCCGTTGCCACAATCGCTGAAATTGGCGAATCAAAGTAAAAAAGCACCAAATTCCCGATTAAGGCGTGATGATTAACTATCCAGTGAAAAGAAGAGAGTTCCCCGTTTTCCATTAATCCGGCAAATGAATCAACATTATTTATGGAAGTAAAGGCAGAAAAATTATTGAATGATTCGCTAATTGTTGAGTCCATTATTTTCCACCTTTCTTTTTTGGCTTAGGTTTTTCAAACCACACGATTCCTTTACAGCCATCACTGATACAAGCCAAATATGGGATTTTCTTTTCCTTACTGACTCGGAATGACAGAGCCGACTTGCAAGTTGGGCAATTCTTTGTCAAAAGTGAAGTTTTTTGCGATTTGTTTTGAGGAACTAACGAAATATAACCGCAGTCATCTTTGCCCAGGGAACAAACCAGATAACTTCCACCCGATGCAGATTTACTCTTAATCGTTTTCAATGTTCCGTTTCGTTTCCGGCTCTGACATTTGGGACAATAATCAGGATTCTCGTCAACAATCACAACCCCGCTTTTGGCAATGTCATCAACGATTTTTGTGGCTAATTTCCTGACATTTGATTCAAATGATTGAGGTTGTGCTTTCTTTTGAGCAATAAACTCAAGATTTTTCTCCCAATTCCCGGTTAGTTCGGGCGACACTAAAATTGAGTTTATTTGCTGGAGCGATTTAATTAATTGTCGAGCCTTTGAGGTAGAAACTAGCTGTTTCGCCTTTCTTTCCAGATAACTTTGGCGGATCAATTTTTCAATCGTTTCCGCCCTGGTTGCCGGTGTTCCTAATCCGCAGTCTTTCATCGCCTGTCGAGCTTCGTCGTCGTCAAGCATCTTGCCGGCAGTTTCCATTGCCGCAAGCAATGAATTTTCATTGAATCTGGCAGGCGGTTTTGTCTTTTTCTCAATATTTGAAATTTCTTTTAAGCCGAGCGAAGAATTTTGATTAATTTCCGGCAGAGTTTTTGCCGCATCTTCATTTTCTTCACTTTCGGTTTCATATTCTTCAGTAATATTAAGAACTTCGCGCCAACCTAATTCTTTTCTGATAACACCACGAGCAACAAACATAAATTTTTCTAATCCGATGACTAACGTGGTTCGTTCATCTTTTCCCGGCGGATAGAAAGCCGCTAAAAATCTAAGGATGACGGTTTCATAAACGGCAATTTCTTCTTTCGATAGATTTTCAAAATTTGGTTTTTCAGAGGTAGGAATAATAGCGTGATGGTCTGTCACTTTCTTATCATCAACGTGCCGCGAAGTTAAACTATTCCAAATATTTAACTTTATTTTCTCCGCACATTTTGCAAATTCTGACCTTTCCGATTTTCTAAGACTTTCTAAAACGGCTGGAATATCTTTATCTGCTACAGTTTGACTTAAAAAAGCCGACGACGTGCGTGGATAGGTTAAGAGTTTTTTCTCATAAAGGCTTTGAGCGACTTCTAAGGTTTTTGCCGCCGTATATCCATTTGATTTATTCAACTCCCGCTGAAGCGAAGTTAGATCAAATAACAGAGGTTGTTTTATCGAAACTTCCTTTTTATCGAGTTTTAGGATAACGGGAGCTGCTTTAATTGATCGAACTTGATTTTCGACAGAATTTGCGTCTGTCTTAGTATCAAAGTTTATGGTTTGTAATTTTTCGTTACATAACCATGCAGATAACCCTTCAGGCAAAAAATCCCCTTTGATTTGCCAATAAGGTTTTGAGGTAAAATTGTCAATATCATTGTCCCGATTAACTATTAAAGCCAGTGTCGGAGTTTGAACACGACCTAAAGAAAATACCTGACCGGGCTGCCGAGCCACTAATGTAAAAGCTCTTGTAGCATTTAAACCGATGAACCAGTCCGCCATTTGACGTAAAAATGCCGAATCGGTTAAGCCCTGATACTCCGAGGCATCCTTTAATTCTTCAAATCCGCTTAAAATTGATTCTTTGGTTAATGATGAAATCCATAGTCTTTTTACCGCTTTGCGAATATTGGCGTGATTATAGGCAAGCCAAAATATCAATTCACCTTCGCGTCCGGCATCGCAAGCGTTTACTACTGAAGTAACATCATTGCGACCAAGTAATTCCTTTACAATTTTCCATTGTTTAAGAGTTGCCGGATTAGCCTTATATTTGAAGGTATCCGGGAGCATTGGCAAAGTGTTTAAACTCCATTGTTCCCAATTCGGATTATGTTCCTTTGGATCGCAAATACTAAATAAATGCCCGACACAATTGGTCACGATAAATTCATTAACTTGTAAATAACCATCCTCTTTAACCGGGTTTCCCAAGGCTTTGGCAATTTCTCTGGCAACCGAAGGTTTTTCGGCAATAATGAGTTGTTTTGACATAACTTTATTCCTTATTTATTAAAATTCTTAAAGAAAAAGCAGGTCTGAAATAAAAATTATTAATCTCAGACCCACTTAAATTGATAAACACAGCAAATAGCTGATGTTTTAGTTGATTCCCTTGGTTCGTAAGACTTCTTCGATTGACTTTCTATATTCAGGACGAATTCGAGGCATTGCTTTTCGGATTTCATCCACATTGCCGCGACTGACCAGATTTATCACCTCAGCTTCGGGCATATATTTGTTATCCTGAGTTTCATCAACTACATTTTCGGTATTGGAGTTGGGCAAGGGGGCAGATTCGGATTTAATTTCTTTTGGTAAATCATTTACTAAAAAATATCCAAATGAATTCGGGCGAACAAAAACGTATTCGATATTATTATTGCCGGACGTTGACATTCCCATTTCGGTTTGCGATGGAAGCGTAATATTAGTTCCTGAACCATTTCGGCTGCTGATCCAGGTATTGGCGGTTTGATAGGCTTTATTGCCGACTTCCCGGATTACATTAAGCCATTTTGAACCGAGTTTTTTCTTTTCGCCCAATAAACCGCTTGCCCCATCAACTCCCTGTAGATCTCCGCCAACTCTAATCAGTGCATTGCTGTCCGCATCCAAATAACCTACGACCTGAACATACGCCCGATTACCGCGACCACCTGTCGCCCGACCGACAAATATTGTTCCGCGCTCCAATTCCCAACCTTCACCTTTCATTGTTCTGGTCAAAACCAGACGAATTAATGGCGTATTTCCCAGAGTGTCAATGGCTCCCAGAGTTTGAAGCGGAAGCATTGTGCCAAACGGAGGTCTTTTTTCCAACTCGATTGGATTTACTGGTGCATTATTACGGGAATTTATGTTTTGATTGACGTTTTGATTTGTATTTTGATTGACATTTTGATCTTCCGATTCCTGTTTATTTTCTCTCACCGGTTTATTTTTTGAATCTTTAGCAAAGAGAAAATAACTTTTCTGTTGAGAAGGAGTAGATCTGATCGGCTCATTAAAAGTGTAGCTTTGACCTGATGTTTGAGAAGCTCCGGCAGTTCCTCTATTTTGTCCTGAATTTGATTTAACTTCATTCGTGCCGGTGTTATTAAATAAAGGATTTGGTGTCGAAGCCGGTGCAACATTCGTTTTAACCTGATTAGTCTGCGGACTTGCAGTATTAGAATTGGAGTTAGCTCCAATCTGGTCAGCCACCGGCACATTCATATTGTTATTGCTTTGCGGCTGAACATTACCGAAAACAGGATTTTTTTCCATCGGTGGCATCGGTTGAATTTTTCCCTGCTGCCCGGAAATATTAGAATTAGAATTTGAAATATTTTGCGCCGGATTTGAAATCTGTGTAGAGTTCGTATTCGTGTTGACATCATTTACCAGAACTTTTGAAGCATTTTCAGGACTAAATCCGGGCATTGTGCTGGTATTTGAATCTTTATTCTTGGCAACTATAGTGTTTTTCTTAGTTGAAGAAAATAAACTGCTGAGAAAGAAATAACTGCCGATTAATAAAATTGTCAGTAACAATCCGATCACAAAATATTTCTTTTTGCCTGATTTCTTTTTCTTTTCGCCCGTTGTGTCGGTAGGTTCGTCCAGTTTAAGACTATCTGAAGTTTCAGGTTCAACAACTGAATTATTTCCGTTGCCGTTGACATTTTTGATATTGTTAAGTTCTTCTAACGATTTGACTTCCATAATTAATTGCTATACTCCTCTACTAATTCATTTTTCAGTTCTAAAGATTCCTCTTCAGAATCTTCAGGATCCAAAATTTCATCTTCAAAATATCCATTAAGCCGCGCCTGATGGTATAAATTGTTTACAAACTCATCATCAAGTTGTGTTTTATTGATGGACACCAGACCTCTTGGATAAACTTCAGCCAATTGTGCGATGACATTGATAAGCGGTTCGTGCGGAAGAAGCAAAGCCGCCGTCGTGCGGGCATTTCTTTCATCCGGGTTCGAGGTTAAACTCCAATATTCCATCGAAGACAAACTAACAATGGCAACCTCAGATTTTTGATCCAAACCGTTTCCAAAAGCGAAAACAAATTGTGTATGACTGCCCACCACGTTGGTAATGCTTTTAACTGCTTGAATGGCTTGTGGTGAAAGGTTCGCGTGTTCAGCTAATTTATCAAAATTACCGCCTTGTTTTCCGATCAGAAAAATACCGGCATTAGCTGTAATTCCGTGTAACCCTTCTAAATCTTCATATGCTTGTGTTGCCAAGATAGTCAGCACATTAGCTTTACCGCCCATTCTTGCGCCTCTTTGAATTGCATCCAAAATTTGGGGATATTTGTCCTTGACCTTGTGCATTTCATCAAACACCTGAATTTTCGGATAAAACTTTCCATCAATTTTCTTTCCGGCTGATGTAATAATTCGGGCAGCCACGCGATAAGCTAAAGACGCTTGTATTTCCGGCTGGAATTGTTCTAAAGAATCCAATTCATAAACGTCAAAACGGGATTCTTCATCAACTTTTAGAAAATCTGGATGTGTCGGAGCATCCAGCCATTTATGACCGCGATACCGTTTTAATAGTTGATGTAAGCGTTTTGCCAGATCAACCATTAAACCTTCAAACGGAAAGTTTTCCAGAGTATCTAAGAAGTCCGAATGAACCGGTTCTTTACGGTCTAAACCTTCACCGTTTTGGGCGACGTTATTTTGATAAACGACACGAACAACCTCATCGCAAATCGAACTGTAAAGCGAGTAATCTGGATTTTCAGGTTTAATTCCGGCATTTAATAAAAGATCGCCGATTACTAAAGCTATTTGCGGTTCACTTGGTTCAACTCCCTTTTCAATGTTGTCATAACTCCAAATATTCAGAGATTTTTCTTCTTCCGGGACAAATCTGATTTGCCGACCACCCAAAACCTCGACGAGCGGACCATAAGTTTCACCAAAATCCATTGCCACGCACGATGCGTGTTCAACCGAACCAAGTATATCTTTGACACATTTGCCGACTAACACCGATTTGCCTGAGCGTGTCGTCCCGATGCAGACCGCAGTTGTCGCGGTATTATCTTTTGACTGGAGCAAATTAAGACCAAACAACTCGCCGGAGGCATTTTCTAAAATCGTATGCGGTCTTTTAAATCCCCGCCAAGCTCCCTGAAGTGTTCCAAATGTGGCTAATTGCGGTGTCATTTCATCAATTTCTAAACCTGTCGGTTTTTGATCGAATTCGGCAATTAATGTTTTCCCGTATAATTGCCGTAAGACATCACCATCTTCCCGAATGGCATTTGCCCCGGATAAACGTTTAAACTCGGAAATCACTTTTTCCGAGAAGTTTTCCAATTGTTTTAATTGTTCAATTAGCTGAGCTTGATTTGTTACCGGATTGGCATAAATTACGGCAAAGACGCGGACTCCAGCCAACATCGAGTTTGGACTGGCTAGATCATCACGGACTTGATACAAACTTTCTCCGGCGCGTTTTGACTCAGGTGTTTTAAATGGATTTTTACTATTCCAGAAGATACTTGAATTAATTGTTTTTAATGCCTTTGTCTTTCCGTAATGGATATATTCAACATTGAGTGTGTAGCGAAAACGTAAAGCCGGGTTTTGGGTAACGGAAGATAAAATACCATTATATGAAACGGACGGCGGGAGCGTCATTGAAACAATCGCCGCCGGCGTATCTCCGTGAAGCACATAGTTGTCGCCAAAACGAATATCATCCTGACAAAGAAATGCTCGAAGATCAACAAATCTGGTATCTTCCGTGTTAGGAAACGATGGGATCAGTCTTTCTTTCTCATTATGTCCGAGATAGAGAGCTTCCCAAAGGTTCTTATCGCCCAGGCGTTTTGTTTTTAATGGAAACTCCCGTTGGAATTGCTGAAAAACCTTTTCGGCTTGATTTTGACAATTTTCCTCGTCACTAATAATCCGGCGGGTAATTCCATCATTTTTTATTCCATTAAAGAATATGGACATTGTGCCTGAGATATTTGACCAACTAAAAGAATCTTTGACTTGTTTTAAAACCAAACTAAAACCATTGTTCAGGTTATCGTTGGAATCCTTGATCGGAACTTTTACCCAGGCAGATAATTTGGCACTTCTAAATCCAAATTGAACCATTTGTTTCCAAATATAATTCAAAGATTCTTCGTGCATTATTCTTGCCGGAAGATAGATATTACTAATAGAATCCGGGCGGGTTTCATTTAACAGCAAATGCCCGTTTTCGAGATGATTCGCCCATCGAAGCTGGATTACAGTTCCCGCAGCTTTTTCCGAAGTTAAAAGTCTTTGTAAACCGCGATAAAGTTCGTCAACTCTATTTTGTTCCGTTAAAAGAATTGGAGGAACATCTACTAAAAATCCTGCCGTGTATGAACCATCCGTATGTCTGATTGCATTCCTGCTTATTGCCAAACAGCTAGTTTGGCGAAGTTTGCTGCTTTTTGGCTTGATTATTTCCGGTAAGGTTTTTGGCTCAGGAAAAGCCGGAATTTGTCGAACAAATTTCGTTAGATAATAGCCAATAACTAAAGCAATTACCCCACTAAAAAGTATCCCAATAAATAAAAGTATCGTTTCTATATTCATAAAAATTGCCCCTGAACTAACGTGCAGTCGTCAACAAATTTAGATATGCCGGTGAATCAGCCGCATTGGTTTGCGCGACACTAACTTTTAAGTCCTGATTAACGCCTAAAATAACAGGATAGTTAGCAACTATGGCGAAATAATAAACACTATTCGGCTGAATTAATTGATCTTCCGGCAAATTATGGGTAATGGAAAAAACGGGAAACGGTTCCTGATTTAAGGCATTGCCTTTGCGTTGTTCCTTTTCAAATGTTTCAATCACCAGGCTTGGTAAATTTACCAAGCGGATTGGCTCATTTAGAGTATTTTTTACGGCAATTAAATCAAGTCTGTATTTAGCGTTTTCAAGCAGTAGAGTCTTTTGAGCCGCTAAAGCCACGCCGTGAACCGAAGTTCCAAACTTCCAGTTATAACCAGCAGCTTCTGCAACTACTTTTTTGGTAAAAGCAGAAATCCGTTCCTCCGGCGTATCTTTTGGTAAAACTTCATTTTCGGTTTTATTTTCCCCAATAAGGTCTTTATTTTCTGTTTTAACAAGATTATCGGACGGGATGGAAGCCGCTCCGTTTTTATTGTCTTTTTCATCTTCAGTTTGATTTATCTCACGAGGGATATTCAGATTGGTTGGTAGATTCAATTTGTTTCTTTCAGCAATAATGTCGGTTACTGAATACAAAACCTCAACTCGTGTGGCTGATTTTTGCAAATCCTTCACCGGATAAATCTGGAAGGTAAAGACCGCGCCCGATGTCATCTGAACCGTTATTTGTGAATAAGGAATCTGCTTTCCTTTGACATTAGGCACATAAAATCCCTGCCCCGGTCGAAAAATCAACGGGTCACTGGGATTTCCCCGCGTCTTAATCATCTCGTCAATCGTGACGATATTTTCATCGCCTGGATGTCGGGCATAAATAAAGTCATCTTTTGGAAACTCGACAATAGTTACTCCGCCCGGAGCTAATCCTAGCCTTATTGTGCGGTCAGCGACCGACCGGACGTGAACATAAACTTCGCCGCTTTGAAATACTCTTTCCAATGACGGTGAAATACTTTTGGTGACAGCTTGTTTTCTTTTGCGTGGAATAATTCGTTTTTGCGAAATTCCTTCAGAAACAAAAAATGAAATGCAAAATAAAAATAATAACAACCTGAAATACAATGTATTCGTCAACACTTTCATAAATTTATCCTCTATAGATTTAATTATTTAGGTAATTCCTTCATCGTGTAGGAAATGACTTGAAAACCGAGTTGTTCGTTATAATCCTGCCGACCATTTGCATCAGGGTGAACTTTTAATTGAAGCTGTAAATCACGCTCTTCTTCCGATGGAGTGCCGCCGATAACTTTTGTTATTTTTTGTGTTCCGATCAGGTTTATTAGATTTGGATTATTTGAATCTAACGAAGCATCTTTGATCTCGAAAATTGCCGCCCAATTTTCTGTTTTCTCAACCGTTAAAGCAACACCGGCATCATTTTTTGCATTTGATGTATTTTGTTTGAGATATTGAAAAAGAGTCTGGGCGGAAGCGTTCGGCATCATACCAAGTGCTTTCTTAATGGCTTTTTGGCGGGTTGATAAATCAACTTCAAATAAAAGTCCGGCAAAATCTTTCGCCAAAAGCATTTTTTGAGCATTTGTCGGTCTATCAGGTTCAATTGTTAAACCTTTAATATCACCAAAACTTCGGTCATTAACCAGTAGAACCTGTTCACCATTGGCATTTTTTTCAATGACAATCCGATCAGGTTTGCGTAAATATAAAAAGATACATAATCCGATTAAAGTGCCGATTAAAGCCAGACAAAAGAAAATTATCCAGACTAAGCTAAAAGCAACTTTGGCTGAAGCAGGATCTGTATAAAGCGGAGCAGACGAGGTTTTTTGCTGACCTCGTTCATCTAAATCTGCATCTGTAATATTTTCAACTATTTGAGTCATATTTGATACCATCCTCAAAAAGTTGTTCGGCAATCGCTGTGCCAGTTAAAAATTCAGGTTTTAATTATTTCCGAAGAACCAAGGGCAAACTTGACGACTTGCTCCTTTGAGGCAAGTAATGAATGACGATCCTTGCCCGTTTTCGCCAGATGACAGATGTGATTTTCAAAAACTGAACAACTTAAACTTTCAATCTTCTTTTTCGTTAATGATTTCAAAAGGTTTATGGCTTCGCGCAAAGCCGGTTTATTATCAGGCGAAATGTTTGGTAATAGTCTGATATTGACCATCATTCTGACAATCTGCATTCGTAAGTTTGGATTTGCGCCTTTTACTTGAGCCGTTAAAATTTCCAGTTCTTCTTTTGGAGTTGGCGAATGGACTTCAGTAAACAAAAACCTGGAACGCATCGGAGCCGAAATACCCGACCGCATATTATTTGAAGTCAGAAAAATGATCGGAGACGATTGATTTTCGGGTAAACCTATTTTTGAGTCTGGTTGCAACCTTGGAATATGAGCGTGAAACCTCGCTAAAACCTGTAAGAGCATATCTTCATTGGCTTCCGGCAACTTATCAACTTCATCAATGACAAGAATATTAGGCAAGCCATCCGTTGTATTTTCAACAAATGCCGAAAGAACTTCGCCCAATTTAAGAAAATCAATTGTCCAGGTTAATTTACGAGCTTCGTGTAAGCTCATTCCAGATTTAACTGCTTGTTCAACAAACTGATTTTGAGATTCTTTTTCCCATTCGTAAAGCAGATCACCTAATGAAAGTCCTTCCATACATTGGAAATAGAACAGATTGAGATTACAGCTTTCTGCCAAATATTCTGCTAAAGCGGTTTTCCCCGCGCCTCTTTGACCTTCAATTAAGAGCGGTAATTGGGTGGAAAGCATTTCCATTAAATCGGTGAGAACCAACTCCTGTGGCACATAGCCATATTCAATTAACAAAGTCCGTAAATCTAATCTTGTTAATTCGCGTGGATTTATACTTTTTTTATTTATTTTTCGAGGCTGCATTTTTTACATAAAAGTTTCAAAAAGTATCAAAAAGTTCCATTTAGTTCCATTTACTGAAACTTTTTGGGACTTTTCCTGAAACTCAAAATAAGAATGAACTGCTTGTTTGTTTAAAACTCTTTTCTTTCCCAACAGCTTTTTCGGATTTATCCGAATTATTTGATTCCTGCTTTTGCGCCAAAGGAGCATTAAGATTCTGTTTACTTTGACCGAATCTAATATTTAACGAATTAAGAATCTTATAAACATAATTTTGTGTTTCCTGATAAGGCGGAACATTATATCCATATTTTATGACGGCATTTTCTCCGGCATTATACCCAGCCAATGCTAAATCAAGGCGACCACCGAATTTGATAAGCAGGAATCTCAGATAACGGCAGCCGCCGCGAACATTTTCCTGCATATTATAAGGGTTCACATTAAATCGGCGAGCGGTATCCGGCATTAATTGCATTAATCCGATAGCACCTTTTGGCGAAATTGTGCCGGGGCGAAAGCTGCTTTCCTGTTTCATTACCGCAAAAACCAAAGTTGGATGAACCCCTTCCTGATTGGCAATATCCGCGACCCAATTATTTTGTCCAAATGTTGAATTGGCTGATGCAAAAATCAATAAAAAAAAGACTGAAAAGATAATCTTTATATTCAGTTTTTGAAAAATACCCATACATTTTATTCGGGAATCTAAAATTCCTAATTCAACCCCATATCAAAAATCATTCCATCATTTAATGGCACATTTATTGCCCACAGCCATTGCGGAACTGGAAAAGAAAATTTTCCTATTAGGAGTTTTAAAAATTATGTTTCAACAATTAACACAGATTGGATTATCAAATGAACATCTCAATCTAATGAGGGAAAGAAGTAAGTTCTTTCGACAAGGAGAACGCCTGATGATGCTTTCAACCAGCGTTCAATTTTTGACACCATTAATAACTTTTTTGGTTATCCTTGGAATGAGTGCGATCAACACTTTGGCTCAAAGCACATCCGGTCCGATTTTTACACCGGATAGCGGTCAGGCAGGTAAAGCAATCGTAAATGTGATTCGGATCATTTATGTTCTGCTCTTTGTCGCCGGCTTTGTCGGTGTCGCTTGGGCGTGTTTCAACGTATTAACCGGGAAAGAATGGATGCGTCCTGGAATCGGTGCGGTTTGCTGTTGGGGAGCAGGCATTATTGCAATGGCAGTTTACAAACTTTCCAAAGGCGAATCTGTTGATGTTAATGTCAGCGATTTAGGAGGTAACTAATCAGAACAACAACTTTACTGATGGCTTTGCCCCCAAGCCATCGTAAATTTCTTTGTGATTAGAATCTTTAACTTAAACATTATCAAATTTTGAATAGTTATGGGATCAGAATATAAATTACATTGCAATGATTGCCGAGCCACGATGACTGGTGAGAATAAAATGGGCGATGAAATAGTTGAGGGTATCTTCAGATATTTTGAAGAAATAAAAAATTTTATCTTTTTGATGAAAAAAAATGATTTTCCTATTTTTCTGGAATTTGAAGATGGATATGCCAGAAATGCTTGTTATTTTCTAATTGAACACGAAAAGCACGATCTTATAATTAAGGGAGACGGCTATTTTTGGAAAGTCGCTGATTTGAGCAAACGTCCACAAATTCATTCAAGTCCACTTCCCGATTTAATAGACCAATAATTAAAATGCAAACGAAATTATGAACACTTTACCAATTCGATCAGAAATCTATAATCCGGCAATAATTTTAGGTGTCCGCGACACGGACTTGAAATATGTCGGCATCATTTCAATCCTGGCTATGATAATTCCGGTTATCTTCGATTGGTTCATCGGACCAATTCCATTGACAGTTATTACCACACCTTTAGCATTAGGCGGTTCAATTCTGTTTTTTAATTGGGCAAGAGTTGGAAAGAGAAATAGATTTCTTGAATATAAGATTAAATCCTTCCAACAAATCAAAGTTTATCGTAAATGGCGGGCAAAAGATGTCCAAAATACTTCCTATTTGATAAGTTAGCTCATTTGGACTTAAAGACGTGTTATTTCAGTTAGTTGAGCTTATTTATTAAGAAATTACTTTAATTCATTAAAACCATCTATGACTTTTCATAGATGGTTTTTCTGTATGTATTCCAATTTCCTACACATTTTAGATTTTTCTGTTCTCTATAAAACTTCATATTAAGAGATTTCCACATTCCCAATTTTGGTTGTAGGTTTTTGGAATACATCCTTGTAGGTTTTTGGGATAGGTCAAGATTTTCCACAGAAGAGGTTGTAGGTTTTTGGCTCACATCTCCATATTTTCCACAGAAGGGGTTGTAGGTTTTTGGGATTGGTCAAGGTTTTCCACAAAAGGGGTTGTAGGTTTTTGGGATAGGTCGAAATTTTTCCACAGAAAGGGTTGTAGGTTTTTGGGATAGGTCATAATTTTTCCACAGAAGAGGTTGTAGGTTTTTGGGATAGATATAATAAGGGTTGTAGGTTTTTGGGATTGATCTATGTAGGTTTTTGGGATAGGTCTTTAACCGTAAACCACACAAAATAAAAGGATAGTTGCGACTTTATCCGCTCTATCCTTCTTCTTATCCTAGTTAACCTATGTATTTTTTCTTATCCTACGCGGTCTTTATTATAAAAGCTTTTTATGAGTCCGAGATAGGAAATAGATTATTAAGTTTTTCCCTTTTTGATTTTTTTACTGAATTTTTTGCTGTTTTGTCTTGCAATGAATTATAAATCTTACCAATATTCTTTGTTACCTCATTTGCATTCGACATTTCAAATGAAAACTTTTTAGTAGGAATAATTTTTAAGAAATAATCTTCGATTTTGCGAGAATCACTGGCTGAGATAATCGCTTCAGCTTTACACTCTTTTATAACATTACTCGCAATCATCTCATCAATTGCCTTTTTAAACGAAATATAGGCTTTAGACAATGTTGGATACTCTAATCCAAAGTCCCGAAGAAGAGTTGAAAAATTGATAGTATATTCTACTTCCTCATTAGCCTGCGTAAAATGATGCGAAATTCTTCTATGAAGCAATCTTGCTATATTCGATTTATACGCAATCACCTGTTGATAATTAAAACGTCTGAAATAAAGATTCTCCAGAGCTTTAGCAACAATATCTGAAAAAATCAGATAGCAATCCTCATCACCAGAAGAACTTTTTTCACTAAAAGAAAGCACGTCAATAGGATTAAACTCAGTAACTCTTTTAGTAATTTTATTTTGGCAACTTATCCCTGAGCGTCTTAAAATTAACAGAGAATCTATTACTTCGTAGTGTGATCTGGATTTCCCCTGCTTTTTTAACTCTCTTCTAATCTGATTGATAGTAAAGGTCATTCCCGGTTTCCCATCGAAAAATTGAGGACTACTTTCCAAATATAACTTTCTAAGAATAATCTCTAAAATATCCTCATCGCCGCCAGGATAAGAAGCATAACTCTTACCATCTTTTCCAACTAATGTGGCAGGAGTTAGAGTAAGACGAAAAGGAACCCCCCGACATTCAAATTCACGAACCAAACCTGGCAAAAGCCCATTGTAGTCTTTTCGTTTATCTTCCTGATGTCCCCAAACAAAACGAGGCATAAAGTCATATAACTCAATTGTTTGAGAATACTTTCCGTTTTTCAGAAATTGCTTATTCCCGTCATCGGTCAAAACATCCGTTTCCGTAAGCATTTCAAATAAATTTAACTGCAACGGCTGAGTTTTTTTTATTTCCGATAATTTCTTTGGCACAATAAATATCTCCTCGCCAAATAATACATCAGGATTATCCTTTTTTGAACAAAAATTCAGTAAATTATCTCTCTCTTGCATATGAAAAATTAAAATCAATGGCAGAACTATCTCGGTTCAACATGAATAGTCTCAGTTGTAATCCCCAAACGATCTGCAACATCTCTCGTCACCACCGTTGAATCTCCGTCGGAGGAGAGATCTAAGGCTTCATCGTAAGTAGCATTGATAAAACATACTTTCCCTTTACTAATAACAGCCCAATTCCTCTGTTTTAATTCACTTAGAGTTGTTAACTTTGCAGTTTTTGCTTGCCTCTCAGTTTTCTTTTTAGTCTTAACCATACCAACTCTCAAAAAACTTCTAAAAAGGGATTCTGGATACCTTTCTGCCTCGAACCGGATATGCTCCAATCGCCTTTTCAAAACAAACTTGACTATTATTTTTTAGGATTCTAATTTTTTGACCATAAACAAGTTTTGAATTTTCCAGAACAGCCTCAAGATTCGACGAATCAACTCCGACACAATCAAAATTCTTGGAGGTTAGAACCGATGATTCATCTGCGGGATACGAATACTCAATCCTTGAACCTGCAAAGTCACCGTTTTTAATATCCAATAACCAAATAATCATTAATTTCGGAATCCGAACGGTAAATAAGTCGAATATTTCCGCTTCATATGTGCCTTCAGGTAAATCATTTGCCTGCAAATTTTTAATATCCATAACTTAAAACCTGTTGAATTTCTCGAATGCTTCTCCGAGTTCGTGTCCGACCGAGCCGCCAACGCTTTGGATCAGATTACTCATTGCCTGTAAACGAGCCGCTTCGATACTTGCTTCTTTTTGCATCTCAGCGACTTTGACATCTCTCTGAAAGCCTAAATCCGCAGTTCCGGTAGTAGTGTTGTAATTTATCTCAGCCCGCTTCATTGATCCCTGATAGGTTTCATAATTTGCGCTGTAACCAGAATTCGCCTTGATTGCCGCCACTTGATTCTGATTTTGATAATAATTACCAGCAACTTCGGATTTTTGATAACTCGCTTGTTGAGCAATGTTAATGGAATTTTCAGCGTGTTGTTTGGTTAATCCAATCGAAGCATCTCTCGTATATTCATTAACGGCACTCCTATTTTCGTGTTCATATTTAGCTTTATACTGCGGAGCCAAAGCCTTAGCAGTCTCATTTGGTAAATCAACTACTTTTTGAACATAATTGGCACTTGATCCGACTTTCGGCGGCGGGGTGGAATTAATTGTTTGCGGATTGGATTTTTTATCCGCTCCATTAATTACACTTCGGGGCGGTTTAACTGAAGAAACCGAATAGCCGCCAATGGACATTGGTTTGCCGTAGTTCTGACTTGATACTCGACGAGTTCCTGATGTTGCGGCAACTAAGCTGCCTGCTTTATTTGCCCATTTAGCAGAATTCGGCGAAGCATAGATCGGATCACCGGCATTGTGATATTTTGCGTTAGTATTGTTGTAACCGATATAGCCGGATTTCCCCCCCATTCGATAGGCAATATCCTTTTGGCTAAAGTTGGGATTTGTCATCATTTGATGGGTTTTTTGCCAGGAACCGCCCCCAGTTCTTAATTCGTTATCCATAAAACGGACTTGAGCGCGAAGTGAACTCTCTGAATTCACCAATCTTCCACTATTAGTTACAAAACCTTGTTTTTGCATATAGTTGAAAAGTTTATCCCGACGATTTCCCTGCCAGGAAATTATTCCAGCATTAACTTTTCCGTTTGCATCATCAATATGACCGTTGGCAATGACATCACGTCTAAATCCATTCTCTCTGCCAAATTCGCCCAACATTACTTGTCTAGCTTGAGGCGTATATCCAAGCCGCATCATTTCATCATTTAAAACTGCGGCAGTCTGATACTGACTTGTGCTTAACCCGCCGCCTTTTCCGCCGGTTATAGCAAATCCACCGCCGGTTGATGAAGACATTTTCATAACCGGAGCCGTTACGGGAGAGACAGGTTTTAACTGCTGCATAGGAAGCATTTTCGGCATTGTCATTTTCTGCGGCGGAGTAAAGCCCGGAGGGAGAGAAGACGAAGAATTTGGAGCCTGAACATTTGAGTTAACGGCATTATTTGAATTCGTGTTTAAATCATCTCTATATAAATTCCGCGAATCATCCAAACCTGTTCCATCTCCAACACGCTGTAAACCACTGGCTTTTAGACCTACTAAATTGGCGACTGAACTAATCACCGGTATCTGATTAATATTTTCATCAGCTTGAGCAGATCGGGCATTAGCAACCGCCGGAGTATTGAGTATTGTTTGTCCATCATAGTTAATTTGGTCATTTGCCTGATTTTTAACGTAATCATCATTAGCCTGTGCAATATTTTTGGCAGCATCGTTGGCTATATTGGAAGTCTGAGTATTCGTATCAATTCCAATATTGTCGGTAGTTTGAACATACTGCCCGTAATTGCCGAGAACTTCTGAATTATAAGCACCAGTCGTTTGGATGTTTGAGGAATTAAAGGCAGAGGTTGCCCCGACTACTTCGGAATTAAAATTACCTTTTGCCTGTTCGTATTGAATCTGACGGTTAAAATCAGCCTGTGTAACCTGTGTGCCGAAAGTTTTCAGAGCTTGCTGCTCAGTTGCTTGATAAGCGTATGAACCACCCAAAGCAGACGTAAACGTGCTAATTCCAATTGAGGCAAGACCGCTAAACCACCCGGAAACGGCTCCGATCAACCCATTAACAATATTTCCAGTAGCGACCTGAAAAGCCAGATAAGGACTCGCAAAGATTAAGAGTGCAGTAATACACATAATAAAGCACATCAGAAAAATCATATAAACCGGATTGCCGGACGCTGTAATGGTTTGATAAGTAGAGTCGAATTTATAGTAATCAGTGGTTGGAGTAGCCGCTTGGAAAGACAAATTTCCTGCCAGATAAACACCGAATCTAAGAATCTGTGTGAAAAATGGCACAATCAGAGTAACTACGCCCATCGCCCAGAGGAAGGATGCCGAAATTTTGGCTCGAAGATCCTTATGTAGTGAAACAGCAACAACTAAAGGAAACATCAGACGTAGCGCACAGCCTAAAAAACCATTGAGAACCAGGAGAAACAAATCGGCAATTTCCATGATGCCGCGAGAGAGATTCAGCCATTCAAACAGACTTCCTAAATCCCAACTATCCGGGTTAAGATTTTCCTTTACTTTTTGGGGATTATATCCATCCGAGTTTTTTACGAACAAACGATCTTCAATTGAGCCGGTTGGCGGGAGAATGACGGCGGTTTGATTGCGATCCACCTTAACGGTAAAAGATTTTAAGGTGAAATCTTTATAGGCTGTATCAAAGGCTGTTCTTTGAGCATCAATTTTCGTTTGAATAAAAGAGCCTGATTCAACCGCCCCATTCTGATTGATTTCACCAAAGGCGAGAGTGTTCCCAACGGTTCGGAAATAATCTACGACATCCCCGAATTTGCCATCACCATTCACATCGCCGGCGTAAGCGAGAATACAGAACAGGAAAACGCTCGAAATCAGCCATTTGAAGAACTCTTTATCTGCACCCTCATTTCGCATTAGGAGCGTAATAAACATCATAAAAAAACAAAGAATTGCCAATAACCACGCCAGATTCAAAAGGTATGGGCTAAATGGTTTTTCAAACTCGTCAACGAAAACCGGAACTACTTTAGCCGCCGATTCAGCAAATCTTGCCATTGACGCACTAAAGGATGTGTCCGGTGTAGCAGGCGGTGGATCTGAAGCAAAAACCGCAAAATTGGTTCCTGTCAGGATGATAAACACAACGCTCGAAAATATAGAAAATAATCTAACTTTCATAACCTTTTAACCTCTTT
>DAORIL010000016.1:0-24739 GCA_035438525.1 Pyrinomonadaceae bacterium | reverse complement strand
GAATTAAAGGCGACAAACTAAATAATAAAGTTTCTGTTTTTCTATTATGCTCTTTTCATTGTTTGTTTTCCCATTATTAAAGGTCTTCGTAACCCCAATTAAATCCGTTTTTGATTGCTTTATCTCGGCATTCCCGTGCTTTGTCAGAGTTTGGCGACAAAGTTTTACCGCCTGTCAAATACAATGTTGATAAGTTATGCCACGCCAAACCACAACCTTTTTCTCCCGCGCAAGTTAACCATTTCTCAGCAGCTAAATCATCGGCTTGAGTTCCAAAACCAACCTGTAACAAACTACCAACCATACATTGAGCTACAACGTTTCCGTTTTCAGCAAGAGGCAACGCAAGTTCATACGCTTGTTCATAGTCGCCACGCTCGAAGCAAGTCAGAGCTTTTTCAACATCAAAAACTTTTACAGACGGATGGCAAATTTTACAACTTATCTCAGTCATAAAGTTTCATACTGTTAAATACAAGTAAAGTAACCGAATTGTTGATTATCTCAAATCCTTCAGCATAACAGTCACTTTTGGAGAGTTGTGCTGAATCATTCCATTTAACTCAAATGTAAAATTTCTTGAAAAAGCTCAATAACAACGGCGTTTATTTCAATCTGCGTTTGTAATAAACAAATATGAGCGATAAACCTGAAAGTAAAGCGACCGTAAAGATAGCCGTAAAAGTTAAACTTTGCGTAACAGTATGTGATGTTCCAAACGGATCACCATCGTCAGCCATTTTTGTTCCTACAGGGTCAAGAATGTCGAGAATTCCAAGCCCAACACCTAAAATGCCAAATAATAAAAGTATCAAGCCAAAGGCTAAACTAACCCATTTAATTGTTTGAGAAGATTGCATACTCACCACTTGAAATCCTAAGACCTTAATTCAAAAGAAAAACATAACTATTGATTATCACGAACTACTCTGTTTAACTCTTCTATATACGGATTCAATTTATAGAACATTCCAACGAATTAAGCAATAAAATTTAACTTCCAAATTGACTCGCAATCTTTATAAATTTACAGTAATAGTTTGTCCAAATAATGAAAACGCTCTTACATTTTATCCAAGACGGCGATACCAGCGGAATTTTCCCGAATTTAGCGAAATGGCACGATAAAACCAAATATCGGGTGATTTTTGCCTCGCTCGGTGAATTTGCGCCGTGGCTGCGCGAGTATATGCAGACGCAAGGCGTAGAATGTTTCAGTTGTGATGCCAAATCTCGCAAAGATTATGTTTCGGCGATTCTTAAACTTTCATCATTTTTGAAAAAAGAAAAAGTTGACATTCTGCACGTTCATCTTTTTGACCCGTCAATTGTCGGACTACTGGCAGGAGTCAAAGCTGGAACAAAATATCGGGTAATGACGCGGCATTATTCAGATTATCACACGCGAATTGATAAAAATTGGCACGTTCGACTGGATAAAATGTGCAATCGGCTTTCGCACAAAATTATCGGAGTTTCCGAACATACGAGCGATCACGTTGTCAAAATCGAAGGCGCACCGCGCGAAAAAGTGGTGACGGTTTATAACGGAATTGATTTTGAACGGGTTCAGCCTTCTAAAGATGATTTTCAGAAAAGAATTCGTCAGGAATTTGAAGCAGAAGATAAATTTCTGATTTTAACTACCGGCAGATTACATCCCGAAAAAGGTTATCCGTATCTATTTGAAGCGGTTGCGAAACTTAAAAAACTGACAAATAAGCCTTTTGTCTGGCTGATTGCGGGAAAAGGTCCGCTTGAAACAGAATTTCGTCAACGGGTTTCTGAATTAGGCTGTGATGATGTGATAAAATTTATCGGTTTTCGCAAGGATATTCCTGATTTGATGTCAACGGCAGACGTTTTTGTTTTACCGAGTGTGGCCGAGGCGTTTGGAGTTGTTTTTGCCGAGGCGATTTATCTTGGAGTTCCGATTGTCGCTACAAAAATCGGCGGAATTCCCGAAATTGTCACGGACGAACTTGATGGGATTTTGATTCCTCCGGCAGATAGCGACGCGATTGCCCACACTGTGGCAGATTTAATCAGCAATCCCGAAAAGTTAAAATCTTTAGCAAATAAGGGGCGCGACAAGGTAATTGGCAAATTTGAATTTGAAGATATGACGCGTAATTACGAAGCCGTTTATGAAGATTTGATAAAAAATGAGTAAAGAAGTAAAAGTTTCAGTAATAATTCCGACCTATAATTCTGCTCATTTTATCATTGAAGCGGTTGATAGTGTTTTGAATCAAACGTTTACAGATTTTGAAGTTTTAGTCATTGATGATGGCTCGAAAGACAACACCAAAGAAGTTTTGACCGAAAAATACGGCGATTCGATTCAATATTTTTACAAAGATAACGGCGGAGTTTCCAAAGCGCGAAATTTCGGAATCGAAAAAGCGAAAGGAAAATATGTTGCTTTTTTAGATTCGGACGACGCCTGGATTCCCGAAAAACTTGAAAAACAAATCTTAGCTTTAGAGAAAAATCTTGAAAATAAGGCTTGTTACTCGTCCTTTTACCTGTGCGATGAAAACTTAAATCCGACCGGAATAAATCCAAGTGAGCGAAAAGCCGATGCGTTGACCGATTTGCTTTTGATTGGGAATATCGTAGCAACGCCTAGCACCGTGATTGCCGAAAAAGAGCTTTTTCAACAAGTTGGCGGATTTGACTATGAATTAAGTCAATGTGCAGATTGGGAAATGTGGATTAGATTAGCCACCAAAACCGAGTTTATTTATATAGACGAACCGCTTTTGAAATATCGTATCCATGGCGCGAATATGAGTAAAAATGCGGCTTTACTCGAAAAAGACACGATTTTATTAATGGAAAAAGGGTTTGCTTTACCAAATTTGCCAGGTTCCGTAAAAGCCAAGAAAAATGAGGCACTTGCCAAAGTTTATATGGTTTCAGCCGGAACATATTTTCGAGCTAAACAATATCGGAACTTTTTGCGTTGTGCGCGAAAGGCAGTTGCTCTCGATCTTAAACAGTCTTTGCGTTTATTGGATTTTCCGCGGCGTTTTATCAAAAGCAGATTTGCAAGTTAGGGCTCATAATTTATTCATAATATGAACATAATTTTTGAAAGGCTGAAAAAAGCAAACCTCGATACATACAACTCAATTGTCTTATTTTTGTTAGCTGTCTGTGTCCGGCTTTGGTATGTTATCAATAATTTTTGGCTAGCGGGTGATACGCCTGATTATGTTGAATTGGCTAAAAATCTGCATTTTTTCAAGTCATTTGCTTTTACCGCAGGGAATCAGTTAATTCCGGCGGCACATCCTACCGACGGATTGATGCTGACAGCTTTTCGTCCCGTTCTTTATCCGTTTTTAGCCTCTCTGGTTTGGACAGGTGACGACTTTCCTTATACTGCAATCATTTTAATTCAGGTTTTGTTGGGCGGAATCACCGTTATTTTGACTTATCTGATTGCCAGACAGCATTTTAGCCGTTCAGTTGCTTTTGTTTCTGCGCTGCTTTTAACCATTTCTCCGTTGGTAATTATTTTTACAGGAACTATCTTAACCGAAACTTTATTTATTTTTTTGACGGTTTTAGGTTGCTATCTGCTTAGCAAAAAGCGATTTATTCCAAGCGGGATCGTTTTTGGATTAGCATTGCTGACTCGTCCGATCATTCTGCCTTTTTTGCTATTTTTAATTTTTATTTCTTTGTTTTCCGCTGATAGAAAAAAACAAATTCTTAATTACGCTTTAGTTTTAATTGTTGCGCTTTTGGTTGCTTCACCCTGGATAATCAGAAATTCGATGTTGTTTAACCGATTTGTGTTGACTCAATCATCCGGCTACGGCACCAATTTGCTTGCCGGAAGTATGGAAATTCCGGTAAAGAAAGCCTCCGAAGCTAAAGAATTTTGGGATGCGGTCTTTTTAAATCCGTGTAAATTAAAAGAACCTCCTGTTTGCGAGAAATCCTTTGACGAATTAAATGAAGCAGAACAAGACGGTGAAAGAGTAAAAACTGCTATAACGATTATCAAGCGTGATCCTGTCCAATGGATAAAAGTTCGTCTAAAAACTTATCCGAAATTCTTTTTAGTTGATGATGGAAACTCTGTTATCAAAGAAGAAAGTAATTTATCAATCGGGCAAGCCATCCAAGACCGCGCGGTTGGAATTCTACTGATCAAATTCTCGCTTTTCTTTTTCTCGATCGTGCTTTTAATTTGTTCATTGGTAGGGCTTTATTCGATTAAAAATAGACTTTTTGAGACTTCAATTGTGTGGACGTTTCCGGTATTTTTTGCGCTGATTCATTTACCGATGTCGATTGAGCCTCGTTATTTTCTTCCGGCTTTGCCTTTTTATTACATACTTTCAACCGTTGGAGGATTTTATTTAGTAGAGAAACTGCGTTCACGTTTTTCTAAATCAGCAGGTTGAATTTATTAACTCTATGCCAAAAGTTCTTTACATTGCTTATTGGGGCGCACTTGAGCAGCTTGGACAATCACTGATTGTTCCGGCAGTTAAAAAACTGGCGCAGATGGGCGTTGATTTAACTCTGGTGACGTTTGAAAAACCTAATGATTTAGAACGAAAAGATGAGATGATGCGGGTGCGTTTGATGTTTGAAGAAGACAGGATCGAATGGATTCCGCTTAAATATCACAAAGGAGTCAAAGCTACGCCTCTGGATATTGCAAATGGGCTTTTGTCCGGATTGCTCAAAAGATTAAGAAAACAGTATGACATTGTTCACGCTCGCACCTTTATCGGCGGATTGATCGGAATGATGCTGGCCCCACTGATTCGGGCTAAATTTGTTTATCACAACGAAGGTTTTTATCCTGATGAACAAGTTGACGGCGGAATTTGGGGATTAAATTCGCGTCCGCATCGAGTGGCTAAACGATTGGAAAATATGATGTATTCGCGAGCGGATGGAATTATTGCACTTTCGCATCGGGCAAAAAATATTTTGGAAAACGATTTCCCGAAAAAGCCTGTCATTTTTGTTCCAAGTTGTGTAGATTTAGAAACTTTTCATCTGCCCGAAAGTCGTCCGAATTTTGCCGAAAATGAAGTAAAGCTCGTCTATATCGGAAGCGTTGGCGGACGTTATATTTTGGACAAAATCGGTGCTTTTGTCGCATCTGCACGAAAAATAAATCCAAATGTTACTTTGCAGATTTATAGTAAAGCGGACACAAATTTGATAACCGAAATGCTTGATTCCGGAGGATTACCGCGCGAGGCTTGGTCGCTCGATGCCGTCCCCTATTCCGAAATGCCGAATCGCTTGGTTCAGTATCAGGCAGGCTTGTTTTTCCTGACGCAAGGCATTAGTGAACACGGTTGTTCACCAACTAAAATCGGTGAATATTGGGCAGTCGGTTTGCCAGTTATTACTTCGCCAAATGTCAGTGACACCGATGACATTATTAATCGGGATCAGGTTGGTGTAATTGTCAAAAAACATACCGAAGAATCATATCAACAGGCTTTTATGGAATTATGCGAGATTTTAAAAGATAAAAATTTAGCCAAACGTTGTCGAAAGTCTGCCGAAGGGCATTACGCACTTGCGCCCGCATGTGAAAGACAATTTGCACTTTATCAACAGTTGGTTAAAAATTAAAAAAATGGCAGTAAATTCAGACAAACAATGTCCGGCGTGTCTGGGCAATCAAAAAACTGAGGTTGGAAATAAAAATAACTTTATTTTGCAACGCTGTCACGATTGCCAAACAATATTTGCTAAAGTTGCCTTTGAAGCCGAAGAAACTGCTGAAGAAGTCAAAGAACTTTATGATCATTATTACGATTTTGCTAATTTTAAATTACATCCGGCGGCAGAAATTTCTCTCCAAAAAATAGTAGAGTCATTTGCAGCCTTCAAACAAACCGGAAATTTAGTGGATATTGGTTTTGGCGAAGGCGGATTGTTGAGTATTGCTGAAAAAAACGGCTGGAAATGTTTTGGCACGGAGCTTTCACCGCAATCTCTGAAATACGGCACAGAAAGAGGTTGGACGGTTTCAAATGATGCTTTTTCGGACAAGCGTTTTCCACAAAACGGTTTTGATGTGGTAACCATGGTTGAACTGATTGAACACGTTCCAAATCCTGATTTTTTCCTCGAAACGGCTTCTAAACTATTGCGCCCAAACGGTCTATTATTTATGACTACGCCAAACACCCAAAGTCTGAATCGGCGTTGGCTCGGAGCAGAATGGAGTGTTATTAGTCCACCTGAACATATTACTATCTGGAGTCCGGGCGGAATGCGGAAAGCCTTGAAAAGAAATGGATTTATAACGCAAAAGATTCGCACCGAAGGTTTTAATCCAATAGAAATCTTAAACAGTTTTCGGACTAAAACAAACGAAACTGAGGTTCCGGTTCATCGTAACGAAGCCGGATTTGCGCTGAATGAGGCATTTACCAGCAGTCCATGGCGACGAGCAGTTAAATCCACCATTAATCAAGGACTAAGCCTTTTCAAACTTGGTGACGGAATAAAAATCTGGGCTGTGAAAAAAACTTAAAGATGAACAAAAAAACAATTATTTTACTTATTATAATTACCTTTGTGTTAAAAATGGGGTTAGCGGTTTATTTTACCCATCTCGCAGATTGCCAAAGCACCGAAAAAAAACTTAGTTATTTTGCCAGTTCGGTTGATTCCTTTAGCATTATTGATCCGATGGAAAATCTAATGAAAGAGGGTGAATATTATTTTAATAATGGGGTGCGAAAAGTTTATGCGGGCAGAATGCCATATTATGCCATCCCTTATCTTTTTCTTCGTCAATTTTTTAGTCAATCAATTGCTAGCGATTTATTTATTATTTATCAAATTTTTGCGGACTCTTTAGCAACTGTTTTCTTCGGACTACTTTGTTTTAATATTTTGCAAAGAAAGTTTACTTTCTGGGTTGGGTGGTTAGTATATTTGCTCAATTTTAACCTATTTGCTTTAAATTTAGCGTTTTCACCGGAAACTCTCTCCTTAACTTACTTAATATTCTTACTTTATTTTTATCATTTATATTGGGTTCAACCAAAATTAAAATATGCTATTATTAGCAGCCTTTTTTTAGCTCTATTGACGACTCTTAAACCGTATTTTGTCATAGTTTATGTCTTGTTTTTATTAGCACTATTAGTGAAAGAAAAAGACTCGCACCTACCAAAATTTAAATATTTTTTGCGGCAATCGTTAATTGCCGGACTACCCTTACTTATTCTTTTATCTCCTTGGATTATTAGGAATGCTTTTGTATTTGGAAGATTTGTTCCAACCCAAGAGAATACATACGCTGGTTATAATTATTCAGAAGCTGATTTTGCCGTCAGAAAGTTTGTTGGAGCATGGGGGGGAGATTTCGTTTATTGGGATCCCAAAGCAGCAGGATGTTATTTTCAACTTAATCCGCCTGTTCCCTGCACCTTTACAATTCCTGATTACGTAATTGTTGACGGTTATACGACTGAAGAGGTAGAAAAGGTGCGGCAAGATTATTTTCAACTGCAACGACAATTTACTCCTGAATTAAATCAGTCTATCACCAATGAGTTGAATCGTTTGACAGACATCTACAGATCCCAAAATCCTTTTATGTATTATATTGGCTCAAGATATTTGACTACTAAAAGTATGCTCTGGACAACTAATAATTATATGTTACCAATACATCCAAGTTATAAATGTTATCAGTCCTATCAGCTTTTATTTAAGATTACCCAGTTTAGCATTTATGTTTTAGGTATGACATTTGGGTTTCTTGGAATAATTAAATTAAGTATTGAAAGGAAAATTAGTTTAGTTTTTATTAGTATTCCGCTATTTTTATTATGTTTTTTTGCATTTTTTAAACTGACGGAAGTTAGATTTTTTAATCACGGTTATATAATATTTTTACTGGGCTTTGTAGGCTTTCTATGCTGGGTAATAGAAAAAATCAGACCATCCAAAAATCAAGAAAGTTTGAAATAAATTTTTCAACTCTCAACTCACAAATTTTATGAAAAAGATTTACTTTCCTAATCTAAATGGTCTTCGGTTCATTGCGGCATTATTGGTCATTATTCATCATTTAGAGCAGTTTAAATCTGTTTTTGGAAAAGAAAATTATTTTGAATTACCTTCCATCCGAATGATAGGCGATTTAGGAGTCGTTTTATTTTTTGTCCTGAGCGGTTTTTTGATTACTTATCTTTTATTAGAAGAGCAAAAAGCTACTGAAACTATTTCAATCAAAGACTTTTACATCAGACGAATTCTCCGTATTTGGGGTTTGTATTATCTCATCGTCATTTTAGGTTTATTTGTTTTTCCAAATATTGAGTTTTTGAATACACCCGCTATTTTTGAAGGAGCTAAAGAAAATTTATTACCCAAAACCTTATTGTTTGTCTTCTTTTTGCCTAATTTGGCATTTTGGTTATATCCTCCGGTTCCATTTGCTTCACAAACCTGGTCAATTGGAGTTGAAGAACAGTTTTATTTAATCCAGCCTTTAATTGTAAAAAAGTTTAAGAACTTACCCGTAATCTTAATTGTTATTGGCTCGGTTTATTTTATTGTAAAAATGGTAATGTCCAAATTAGGCAGCGTGTATCCAGACCACAATTTATTCTTCTTTAATATGTTCTGGCAAACCTTGAACTTTGATTGTTTCGCAATTGGCGGATTAGCAGCGGTTGCTTTGTTCAAAAAGAACTTCATTTTAGATTTTATTTTTACTAAAACTGTTCAAATTTTGACGATTTTAGCAACAATTGTTCTAATTGCAATGGGAATCCATATTAAATATTTTCATCAAGAGTTTTTCTCTCTCCTTTTTGCAATCATTATTTTAAATTTAGCAGCTAATCGAAATAATCTTTTAAAGCTTGAAAATCCCATTTTGAACTATTTAGGTAAAATTTCATATGGACTTTATATGTATCATCCAATAGTAATATTCTGCACTATTAAACTCCTCATTTTGTTCGGTTTATATAATAATATTCTGCTTTTTATACTTGCTCTACTGGTAACGATTTTAATTTCGTCTTTGTCCTACCATTTATTTGAGCACAAACTTATTATGCAAAAAAATAATTTTTCAAAACTTATTACCGGAGATTAGCTTTATCAGATCTGATAGTTATTGGGAAAAGTTTAATTCAGTTGATAAGATAGATTAGAGAAGAATTAATAGATCCAAAATTCATCGTTTAATAACAGCCAAAAATGATAAAAATTCCATTTAATAAGCCTTCTTTTGTAGGTAAAGAATTAACTTATATAAATAATTGCATTGAGCGTCAGCATTCTTCAGGAGATGGAGAATTTACCAAAAGATGTCATCAAATTCTCGAACAGACTTTTGAGGTAGAAAAAGCCTTATTGACGACTTCCTGCACGCACGCGCTGGAGATGACTGCGTTATTGCTTGATATTCAACCGGACGACGAGGTCATTATTCCATCTTTTACTTTTGTTTCAACGGTCAATGCTTATGTCCTGCGCGGAGCCAAACCTGTTTTTGCGGATATTCGCCCTGACACATTAAATATTGATGAAACCAAGTTAGAAAGCCTGATTACGCCTAAAACTAAAGCTATTGTGGTCGTTCATTACGCAGGGGTCGCGTGTGAAATGGATACTATTTTAGAAATTGCCAACCGACACGGAATAGAAGTTATTGAAGATAATGCACACGGATTATATGGAAAATATAAAGGTAAATATCTCGGCACATTCGGAGCCATGGCTACGCAGAGTTTTCACGAAACTAAAAACTTTACCTGCGGTGAAGGCGGAGCCTTGTTAATCAACGATGGGCGATATGTTGAACAAGCCGAAATAATTCGGGAAAAAGGAACAAACCGGAGCCGTTTCTTTCGCGGACAAGTTGATAAATATACCTGGGTTGATGTCGGCTCCAGTTATTTAATGTCCGATTTGCTGGCTGCATATCTGTTTGCTCAACTGGAAGCCGCCGAACAAATTCAAACTAAGCGAAAACAGATTTGGGATGATTATCATCAAGGTTTAGGAGATTGGGCGGCAAGTAGTGAGGTGCGATTGCCGTTTATTCCAAACGATTGCGAACAAGCCTACCATATGTTTTATTTGCTGTTACCATCGCTTGATTCGAGACAAAATTTGATAAATCATCTAAAATCAAAAAGTATTTTGTCAGTCTTTCACTATTTACCCTTACATACTTCGGATATGGGCAGAAAATTCGGTGGCAAAGAAGGCGATTGCCCTGTGACAGAAGATATTAGTGACCGTTTGTTACGATTGCCATTTTATAATAGTTTTACTGATATTGAGCAACAGCAAGTAATTACGGCAATCAAGGACTGGAATCAACAATAGAAATAATGCAAGCTAGTAAATTATATCCTTCTCTTTCAATAGTTATTCCCGTTTATAATAGCCAATTGGTTTTGCCGACATTAGCTGAACGGCTTAATCAAGTATTGCCGCAAATCACTCAGCAATTTGAAGTTATTTTAGTTAATGACGGAAGTGCGGATGATAGTTGGATAGAAATTTTACGGCTCTCGAAGGAATATAATTGGATAAAAGGATTTTCGTTAATGCGTAACTATGGACAGCATAATGCCGTTTTATGTGGGATTAGAGCCGCCCAAAATGGAATTATTGTGACCATGGACGATGATTTGCAACATCCGCCCGAAGAAATAATAAAACTTTTAGCTAAATTAGAAGAAGGATTTGATGTCGTTTACGGTAAGCCCGAACAAGAACAGCATGGAATATTCCGTAATATTTTGTCAGTCGTAACCAAAAAATTGCTGGCTTCGGCAATGGGCGTCCAAAGTATTCAAGACATCAGTGCTTTTCGAGCTTTTAATGTTAAATTACGAAATGCTTTTGAAAACTTTCAAAGCCCTAATTTGCACCTTGATGTATTATTTTCGTGGGGAACTACCCGCTTTGCATCCGTTAAAATCAATCATCAACCGCGTTTAGTAGGTAAATCTAATTACACCTTTAGGCGGCTTTTTAATCAAGTAATGGTTAGTCTAACGGGTTTTAGCACTGCTCCGCTTCGACTTGCCAGTATTGCCGGATTTGTTTTTGCCTTATTTGGGATGTTTATCTTAATTTATACTCTGGGCAGATACTTGATTTTTAGAGATACGCTTCCTGGTTTTACTTTTTTAGCTTCAATAATTGCCCTTTTTTCAGGAGTTCAAATGTTTGCTCTTGGTTTAATTGGTGAATATATTGCAAAAATGTTTAATAGAAGTATGGAACGTCCCGCCTACATTGTCAGAGATGTTTGTAATGAAATAGGAGAAAATTTAGCAATAAGTCAAAAAGTTCAAAGGCGAAAGTAAAAAGTTAGAAAATATTATAAATTTATTATTTGCCAAGGTTTATAACCCTATAACCAAAATCGTAAAATTAATTCACTTTTGTTTAATTTATTTAGATATATATATATTATGGAAAGAATTGAAGATTTAAACGCTTATCAAAATGCTTATGGTCCTGATTTTAAGTTTAATGATGAGAATCTCGCTACTTTGGATTGGTATTCAAGTAGAATGTGCGCTGATATGCGAAAAAATAAAGTAGAAAGCGTCTTGAGTCTGGGAATAGGACATAGAATAGTTAGCCAAAATATTTCAGACGAATTTAGTCATAACTTAAAGCGACATCTTATTCTTGAAGGCGCGAAAGAAATTATTGAAAATTATAAAAATACTTATAATCCGCCGCCTCAAGTCGAAATACGGCACACTTATTTTGAAGAGTTTCAAACTGATGAATTATTTGACGCAATTGAAGCGGGATTTGTCTTGGAACACGTTGACGATCCTGCAATCGTGATCAACCATATTAAGCAATTTTTAAAACCTAGCGGCAAAATGTATTTAGCCGTGCCAAATGCCCGTTCACTGCATCGGATTATTGGTCATGAAGCAGGAATGTTGGATAATTATTACAAATTGAGTATTCACGATTTGCAATTAGGTCATAAAAGATATTTTGACTTAAATTCTTTTACCAAGTTTGCCCTTGATTGTGGCTTAAAAATTTGCAATGTCGAAGGAATTTTTTTAAAACCTGTGACTACTGACCAGCTCAATCAACTTAACCTTGACCCAAGATTATGGAAATCTCTGTTAAAAGTTGGAGTTAATTTTCCTGATATTTGTAATTCAATTTATATGGAAACTACTGTCTAAACTAAAATATCGGCTAAAATTGTAGAATGATATGAAAAAAAAAGTGGTTTTATTTGGAGTTGGCAATTTAACAGACGTTTTGTTTTACTATTATCAAAAGTTTAATTTGGCAGACGTTGTGGCTTTTACTATTGATGAGGTTTACAAAAAAGATGAGACACATTGCGGTTTGCCCATAATAGGTTTTGAGGAAATTGAAACAAAATTTCAACCTTCAAACTATGAATTATTGATTCCACTTTCGCCAAATAAAATGAATAAACTTAGAGAAGCTAAATTCTTACAAGCCAAACAAAAAGGATATGATCTGGCAAACTTTGTTCATCCGTCTGCCATTATTGAATCAAGCCTAATTGGAGAAAATAATATCGTTCTCGAAGATGTTATTTTGCAACCATTTTCACAGTTAGACGATAATAATGTTATCTGGAGTAAAACTTATGTCGGACACCATTGCAAAATAGGCAGTAACAATTGGATAAGTGCAAATACTACTATTGGAGGCGAGTCGGTAGTTGAAAACAATTGCTTTCTCGGCATCAATGCAAGTCTTAAAAATAATATAGTCATATCAAATGAAACTTTTATTGGAATGGGACTATCAATTAATCGTAGTTCAAATCCAAAAGAAGTATTTATCGGCGAAAGTTTAGTGGCGCATAAGTTAACGAGCGATAGATTGGGGAAAATAGTTTAAATGAAATTACATCATACTGGATTTGTAGTTGAAAATATTTCTACATTTCTTAGTCATTTAATTTTTGAAGGAACAATAAAAGAGGTTTATGACCCGATTCAAGATGCTAATTTAATCCTACTAAGTAATTATTCAAATTCATACATTGAACTCATACAACCTTTAAGTGAAAAATCACTAACATTTAATTTCCTAAAAAAAAATGGTAGTGGATTTCATCATTTTTGCTATGAAATAGACAATAACGAATTGTTAACTGAATTAGTTGCTAAATATAAATTAATAAAGGTTTTTGGTCCTGTTCCTGCGTTGCTTTTTGATGAAGAAGAAGTGGTTTTTTATTTTACCAGAAATAGGCAGTTTGTAGAGTTTCTCTTAAAATAACACGATGAAAAAAGTATTAATCCTAAGTGATTTAGCATTAGAAGGTTTGGTCAAACAAATAGAATCGAAAGACTACAGTTTTGAAATATGCTTTGCCGAAGATATAATTGCTGAATTATTAAAACTTAATGCAGAAAAAAATTTAGCGAATTGTTTATATATTCATCTTGATAATTATTTTAAGTTTTATCAAGATGAAAAAATCACACAACTTATTAAGTTAATTAGGCAAGTTTCGCAAAATTATAAATTTGTTTTGATTTCAAATCTGATTTTTCTCAATAAAACATATTCCGTTTTATCTCAACATTTAACTACTACATTTGATACTAAATATTATTCAGGTATTCAAAGATTACAAAACACCAAAAATATTTTTTTTGTTGATAATATAAATTCAATTCTGCAATTGGGGACAAATGAAACATATAATTTTAATTTAGGTTATTTGTATCAGATGCCTTACAAAAAAAGGTTTATCGAAGATTTCAAAACTTCTTTAATAGATTCGTTAGATAAAATCTTCAAAGAAGAAAAGAAAGTCATAGTTGTAGATTGTGACAATACCCTTTGGAACGGAATTGTCGGAGAAAATGGAGTCGAAAATATTCGATGCGATTCATCTGTTAAAGGAATTATTTATCAACAATTTCAACTTTTTCTAAAATCAAAACTAGCCGAAGGTTTTGTGCTTTGTATCTGCTCAAAAAATAATTTAATTGATGTTGAATCAGCATTTCAGCAAAAAAATTTTCCACTGAAATTTGAAGATTTTACAATCCGCAAAATTAACTGGCATGACAAAGTCAATAATCTCAATGAAATCGCCAATGAACTTCAAGTAAATTTGAATTCGTTTGTTTTTATTGATGATAGCGAATTTGAATTGAATTCAGTCAAAGAAATTTTACCGATGGTAGAGTGTTTTTTGTTTCAAAATAACCCCGAAGCATTTCATCAATTAATAAATTCTTTTCATTTCAAGAAAAAAATTATCACGGCTGAAGACGCTAAAAAATCACAACTGTATGAGCAGGAAAACAAACGAAAGGCTATAATTGACAATTCATTATCACTTGAAGACTATATAAAAAAACTTAATATCAAACTGGACATCAAAAAAAATTTCGTGAAGGATTTTGAAAGATTATCGCAAATGACAAGTAAAACGAATCAGTTTAATTTTAATAAAAAAGCGTATTCAGTAAATGAATTAAATCAGATTATCCAAAAAGGTGGAATTATTTATTCGTGCAGCGCGTCAGATACTTATGGTGATTACGGTATTATCGGATTAGCAATTATTCATATTGACAAACAAAACGATTGCCGAATGGAAAATATGCTACTTAGTTGCAGAGCTTTAGGCAGAGAAATTGAAAATTTATTTTATAAATTTATTGATGAAGATTTGAAAAAGGAAAATAAAAAAATTACACAGATTGAATTTAAAAAAACTGATAGAAATCTTCCAGCAGAACATTTTTACAAACAAATAAAACAAATATGATAGATGAAAAATTACAACAAATATTTAAAGAAATTTTCTCAGATGTGTCTCAAATCAATGAAAATTCCAAACGTGCAGACATTGAAAAATGGGATTCTTTAAATCATTTAAACTTAATCGTTGAACTAGAAGACAAATTTGATGTATCTTTCACTATTGAAGAAATCGAAGATTTGGATAGTGTCGCTAAGATTGTAAAAAAATTAACTAATAGATTTAACAAGGATTAAAAACATTTGAACTGTGTAATTTTACAACCATCTTATATTCCTTGGCGCGGATTTTTTCATCAAATTCAAAAAGCTGATTTGTTTATTTTTTACGATGATGTTCAGTATGACAAACACGGCTGGCGGAATCGTAATAAAATTAAAACTGCTAATGGAAATATTTGGCTAACAATCCCTGTTTTAAGTGGGGGTAATGTTGTCTATCAAACTGCCATTAATCAAATTCAAATTTCGCCAAGTGAAAATTGGGCAAAGAAACATCTTTTAAGCCTAAAATATTCATACTCTAAAGCTCCTTTTTTCAAAGATTTTTTTCCGTTTATTGAAGAAGTGTATGAAACCCCTTCGGAATCGCTGGCTGAATTTACAATTAACACAACCATTAAATTATCGCGTATTTTGGGAATTGAACATACAAAATTTGAACGATCATCAAACATTCCAGCCCAAGGTCAAAAGTCCGATAGACTTTTAGAGATACTCAAAAATGTTGGTGCAACTCATTATATTAGTGGTCCTTCGGCTAAAGATTATATTGAAGATGAAAAATTCCAAGAAGCTGAAATTTCGCTTGAGTATATAAACTACAATTACCCTGAATATCCGCAGTTGTATCCTCCATTTGATCCGCAGGTTTCAATCTTAGATTTACTATTTATGACTGGAGAAAATGCTCACAAATACATATGGGGTGAAAATTCAATTTAAAAACTATTCCTTATGGAGATAAAGTTTGTTTAATTTACTGGAAAAGCTCAAGAAGAACAAAAATATAGTTTTATTATTTTTAGGCTTAATTGTAGCTTGTATTTGCATTTATTACATCTCTGTTAGTTTTCAATGGAAAGAAATTTGGGCAGTTCTCAAACAAGCCAATCTGCCTATTTTTTTCATCGGCGCAACCGTCTCTTTAATTTTATATTGGCTGGCTCGATGTCTGCGCTGGTATGTGCTGTTGAGAGACGAAAATAAATCTGTTCCATTCTTTAAACTCTATCTTTACACTGCAATTACTGTTAGTTTTTCAACGATTACGCCTTTTCAAGCCGGGGAAGCATTAAAGGTTGAATTGCTCAAAAAACATAATGCAACCCGAATATCGGGTTATACCAATTTTGCGATTGAACGATTACTTGATTTAATAACGATTTTGGCATTTGCGTTGTTTGGATTGAGTAGTGAAATAAAGAGCCAACTTACTAATTATATTTACTTTATCGTGTTTGGTTTAGCGGTTTTTGGCGGAATTTTGCTTGCAGTAATTTTTCTTTTTCCAAGTAATTATTTTGATAAAATACGGCAAATTTTACGAGAAAGAATCAAACCTTTTGTTTTAATTCAAGTAGCTTTTTTGACCTTTATCTCGTGGGGTTTAACCGCATGGGGCTGGCATCTGGCACTGCAAAGTATCGGGATTTATTTAGATTTTCATCAAATTGCGTTTTTACTTTCGCTAACAGCTTTAGCCGGAATTCTGAGCTTTGTGCCGGGTGCAGTGGGGGTTTCGGAAATAAGCATTTCACAAATTTTGCTGAATATCGGTTATCAAACCAATTTGGCACAAACCGGTGCATTGGCGATTCGAGGTTATGCCTTGATGATAATTATTCTCGGATTAATTCATCTGATAATATTAAAATTTAGTGAACGTAAAACGATTATAACGGATAAATGAACTTCAAACTCCATATTCAATTTGACGGAACGGATTTTCACGGTTGGCAGGTGCAAGGCAGTCTTCGCACTGTCCAAGGCGAGCTTCAGCGCGTTTTGACCTTGCTTAATGGCGAAGAAGAAGTTCACGTTCACGGTTCGGGACGGACAGATGCAGGAGTTCACGCCGAAGGATTTGTCGCAAATGTGAATCTAACCAAATCATTTACACCCGAAAGATTGTTAAAAGCAATTAATGGAAATTTGTGGAATGATGTGCGGGTTTTGAAAGTTGAAAAAGTAGCAGACGATTTTCACGCCAGATTTTCTGCCAAAGGTAAAACTTATCTTTATCGTGTGATTAATGCTCCGTTTATTTCACCGTTTTGGTCGCGTTATGCATTGCACGAAGCCCGTCCGCTGGATGTAAGCAAAATGAACGATACAGCCCGTTTATTTTTAGGAACGCACGATTGGACAGCATTTTCAGCGGCGAGTGCCGAAGTTGATCATCGCGTTCGGACAATTTCTGATTTTACGGTTGAATCAAAATGGGATGCGCGGGCAAATTCGGTAATTGTTGAGTTTAAGATTTCGGGCAATGGATTTTTACGCTATATGGTGCGTTCGATCGTTGGAACAATGCTCGAAGTCGGGCGCGGCGAAAAAGATTCTGATACAATTCAAACAGCAATTATCAATGGCGATAGAAGTCTAGCAGGAATGACTTCGCCAGCGCACGGATTGACGCTTTTGCAGGTGCATTACAAATGAAAACTTTAGGCTTAATTGGTGGCACAACTTGGGTTTCAACGGTTGATTATTACAAATACATCAATAAAATGACGACCGAAAAGCTCGGCGGTCTGAATTCTGCCCAAATCTTGTTGTATTCGATTAGTTTCAATGATGTCAAGAGTTTAGCTGATGCGGCGGATTGGGAAAGTCTCGGTAAATTTTTGTCGGGAATTGCTCAAAATTTAGAAAAAGGCGGTGCTGAAGCGATTGTTCTGTGCGCTAATACCACTCATATTGTTGCTGATAAAATTGAGCAAAACATCAAAATTCCGTTGATTCACATTACGGATGCAACGGCGAAAGAGATTTTGCGCCAAAACTTGAAAAAAGTTGCGCTGCTCGGCACTAAGTTCACAATGAACAACGATTTTTATAAAGACAGACTGGCGCGTCACGGGATCGAAGCAATAATTCCGAACGACGAAGAACGTGACTTTATCCATAATTCAATTTTTGACGAGCTTGGCAAAGATATTTTTACTGAAGAAACTAAACAAAAGTATTTGGAAATCATTGAAAACTTACACCAACGGGGCGCAGAAGGCGTGATTTTCGGCTGCACTGAAATTCCGATGCTTTTAAAACCCGAAGATTGCAGTATTCCAAGTTTTGACACAACTTTTTTACACGCCAAAGCTGCGGTTGAATTTGCTTTAGCTTGAAAATTATGACAATTTATCACATTGTTTTACCCGAAATTTGGGCAACATTTAACGAAAAAGATTTTTACGAAGCCGAAAGTTTGCAAACAGAAGGCTTTATTCATTGCAGTTTCGCTGAACAAATTGAAGGTGTTTTAGGCAGATATTATCAAGGCGTTGAAAAAGTTTTAATTCTAACGATTGATTCCGAAAAATTAACTTCTAAACTTGTTAATGAGCCTTCGACCAATAACGAAATTTATCCGCATATTTACGGGCAAATCAACCGTGATGCGATTGTTGAAATTGAAGAGAAAGATTTAGCCACGAACTAACACGAATTAACACGAAAGAAATCTGTGTTCATCTGTGTTCATCTGTGGAAAGAAAAACAGATGCACAAAAATTTTGCTGAAGTTGTAAAACCAAATTCCAGAGAAGCGCAATTACTTGACACGATTGATTTTGCGCGTTTGCCGCAGCACGTTGCAGTAATTATGGATGGTAACGGACGTTGGGCAAAACAACGCCATCAGCCGCGAATTTTCGGACACAAAGCCGGAGCAGAAAGTGTCCGTGCTCTGCTGGATACAAGTGTTCGGTTAGAGCTTAAATCCTTGACACTTTACGCTTTTTCTACTGAAAACTGGAAACGTCCGGCGGATGAAGTCGGGGCATTGTTCAAAATGTTAGTGCATTACATCCGTCAGGAAATTGCCGAAGTAAATCGGCAAAATATTCGTTTTCAGGCGATTGGCAGAATCGAAGGGCTCGCACCCGAAGTGCAAAAAGAAATTGCCGAAGCTGTTGCAATTACTAAAAATAATACCGGAACAAGTCTCAATGTCGCTTTGAATTACGGTTCACGGGCGGAAATAGTTGATGCTTGTAAAAATGCGTTCAAAAGCCTGTTGCAAGCTGGAAAAACGATTGATGATTTAACTGAAGACGACATTAGCGAAAACCTTTATACCAAAGGACTTCCCGAACTTGATTTACTGATTCGCACCAGCGGAGAATTTCGTATTTCCAACTTTTTATTGTGGCAATTGGCTTACAGCGAAATTTATGTGACACCAACATTTTTCCCCGATTTTCGCCGCGAAGGTTTTTTAGAAGCCATTGTAGATTTTCAAAAACGTGATCGCCGATTTGGCGGAACGAAATAGAAATGAAGGATAAAGGATAAAGGATAAGGGATAAATGGCAAAAACAGAGTTGTTTCAAAGAGCTAAAACTATGCTCTGCGAATTATTCAGTTATATTCTGCCCTTCCTAAAACTATCGAGGCTCAAGTTTTAGGGAAGCAAGTTCTTCGTTCAGGAACTTCAATAGGTGCACATTATCGTGAGGCAAATCGTGCCAAATCAGATGCCGATTTTATTCATAAACTTGAAACAGCTTTGCAAGAACTTGACGAAGCTGTTTATTGGTTAGAATTGATTATTGAAGCAAAAATATTTAACGAAACAAAAGTGAAGCCACTAATTGATGAAACTAAAGAGTTAAATGCAATTCTGACAACAATTGTAAAGAAAGTAAAAGATAAAAAGAAATAAAGCGCAGTTCACTTTTTATCCTTTATCCTTTATCCTTTATCCTTCTATGAAGACTCGAATTTTAACTGCGCTGATTGCGCTCCCGATTCTAATTGCATCAATTGTTTTACCATATTTTTTCCCCCAGATAGCTGAATTAAAATATATTTTCGTAGTTCTTGCGGCTCTTGCATTAGGTGCGGGATTGTTTGAGTTTTACAGTCTGACGAAAAAATTGGAACTCAAAGCAGATGCGGCGGTTGGCTATGTTGGCGCGATGGTAATGCTGGCAGTTTTTATTTTCGATGCGCCGTCTAAAGCTCCTGATCTATTACTTTTAACTATTACACTTTTTATAATTGCCACACTCATTACCCAAACTTTTCGATTCCAAGCCGATTTTTCTAAAATGCTGACGGGAATTGGGACGACGTTGCTCGGAGTTTTCTATGTTATCTTTCTTGGCGGTTTTATTATTGCACTAAGAGTTGGTTTTGAATATCAAATCGGGCTTTCGACTAAATTGTTAGGTTTCTTTTTCCTCGTCATTATGGGTGCAGATACAGGCGCATATTTTTCCGGCAAATTTTTGGGCAAGCACAAACTTGCACCAAAAATTTCACCTGGCAAAACGGTTGAAGGTCTAATTGGCGGAATTGTGGCAAGCCTTTTACTGGCAACACTTGCACATTTTTGGTTCTTCCCTGAATTTGATTTAAAAGTTGCGCTTCCATTTGCCGGAATAATGGTAGTCATCAGCGTTTTGGGAGATTTAGCCGAAAGTGCAATGAAACGTGGTTCGGATACAAAAGATGCGGCAAACATTTTGCCCGGACACGGCGGATTATTGGATAGATTAGACAGTTTATTGTTTAATGCGCCGATTTTGTATTACTTTGCTAAGTTTTATTTTTAGGTAGGTAAATTATGTTAAGCAAGAATCTTCTGTTGTCAATATTTCTTGGTTTGTCAGTTTTATATGCTTCAGCACAAACTAAAACATTAATATTACCACGTCCAAATGAAGCACCTCCTCCGGGAAATATGAAACTCCTTAATAAATATTTTTACAAAAAAGGTTGGGCAATTGATGCTGCTGTCGGAACTATTAGTAAAGAAAATGGATTACAAATTGAATATTCGTCAGGTCTAAATATGGGAAATTTCGCGGCAGATGCAATCTATAAGGAAAGACGAAATGTTGTTTGGATTAAAGATCAAGAAGTTAATAATAAAAAAGTGCTTCTCGTTTATCTCAATGATGGAAGAATTTATGCGACTTTTGAGGAAAGAACTAATTTTACATCAACTGTAAAAACGAATGAAGAATTGACAGATTTCTTAATCATGATAATGACTTATGGTTCAAAGGATGAAAAAGGTAATCCATCTAAAACCAAAAATTGAATCTTCTTGATTCAGTAAATCTTTACTTTTAAACTGCCCTCGGACTTCCCGTTTCAATCAATCTAACCGCGTCACGAGCAATCAAAAGTTCTTCATTGGTCGGAATTACCCAAACTTTTACTTTTGATGAATCTGTGCTGATAATTCCTTCATTTCCTTTAATTTGAGTATCATTTTTTGCTTCGTCAATTTCAATTCCGCACCAACTCATTTGTTCACAAATCAGAGAGCGGATTTTTGCTGAGTTTTCACCGATTCCGCCGCCAAAAATTATGGCATCTGCACCATTCATTGCACTTAAATATGCACCGATGTATTTGCGGACACGATAACAAAAAATTTCAATTGCCAATCTTGCCCGACGGTCGCCTGATTCTTCGGCTTCGGCAAGTAGTTCGCGCATATCGTTGGTTAAGCCCGAAATTCCCAACAATCCCGATTGTTTATTGAGCATCATTTCGATTTCGTGAATGCTCAAACCTTCTTTGGCACTAATAAATTCGAGTATTGCCGCATCCAAATCTCCTGAACGCGTTCCCATCACCAAACCTTCGAGCGGTGTCATCCCCATCGAAGTATCAATCGAATGTCCGCCTTTGATTGCCGCAATCGAGCAACCGTTTCCCAAATGCAAAGTAATCACGTTCACATTTGGTCGTGGAATATTGTTGACGGTTCGATAACGATAAGCAATATAACGATGCGAAGTGCCGTGAAAACCGTAACGGCGAATTTTGTGACGGCGATAAAATTGGTAAGGAATTGCGTAAAGATAAGAATGTTCGGGCAAAGTCTGATGAAAAGCTGTATCGAAAACGGCGGCTTGCGGAATTGCTCTGCCAAAAATTTCGCGGGCGGCTAAAATACCTTTGATATTTGCGGGGTTATGGAGCGGAGCAAGTTCGATACAATCTTCGATTCCGCGCAAAACTTCATCAGTAATAATGACCGATTCCTTAAATTTTTCGCCACCGTGAACCACGCGATGCCCGATTGCCTGAATATCTGCCAAACTGTGGATTCCTTCGATTGCTCCACTTTCAGAAATCCAACGCAAAACAGCTTCAAGCGCAGCACGAATGTCCCTAATCGGTGCGGCTGAACGCTCAGACTCTTTTCCAATTGCTGAAAAAGTAATGACCGCCGCACCACCAATGCGCTCTATTTGCCCTTCGGCAAGCCGTTGGTCGGCATTGTTTGAGATTTTTTCGAGATCAGTCGAAATGATTTGAAATTTAAGTGATGAACTACCGCAATTTAGGACTAAAACATTCATTGAAATTTTGCTCCTCAAGATTCTACTTTAAGTTTTTCAACGCAAAGGCGCAAAGGCGCAAAGAATTTCAAGTAGAAAACAAAATATCTTAAACAAATTATAAAAAAACTTTGCGTCTTTCACCCTTTGCGCCTTTGCGTTAAAAATTTGTCTAAATTCATCATATTGCTAAATTTCATTTCTAATTTCAGACACAAATGCGATAAAGTTTAGTTATAAGGTTATGAAAAATAAGTTTAGACGAATTTGTTTGATGGTTTTAGATTCGGCTGGAATTGGTGAAATGCCTGATGCAGCAAATTGGGGCGATGCCGGAAGCGATACGCTCGGCAATATTTTGAAAAGCCGCAAGGTTAATTTGCCAAATTTGCAGCAGCTTGGACTGGGAAATATTCGCCCGTTGCAAGATTTACCTGCGATTGAAAATCCGATTGGAAATTACGGTAAATGCACGCTCAAATCTAACGGCAAAGATACGACAACGGGACATTGGGAAATGGCTGGAATTATTCTTAAAAAAGCGTTTCCGACTTTTCCGGATGGTTTTCCGCCGCGAATTATTGATGAATTTGTCGCACAGGCAAAAGTTTCGGGCGTCTTGGGAAATATTCCTGCGAGCGGAACGGAAATTATCAAGCAATTAGGCGAAGAACACCTCAAAACCGGCAATCCGATTGTTTATACTTCGGCAGATTCGGTCTTTCAAATTGCCGCGCACGAGGAAATTGTCCCGATTGATCGTTTATATGAAATGTGCGAAATTGCGCGAAAAATTTTGGATGGGGAAGACAAAGTCGGACGAGTAATTGCGCGACCTTTTATCGGAGAAAATTCCGAAAATTTCAAACGCACCGAGAATCGTCACGATTATGCCGTTCCACCACCACGCGAAAATTTGCTAGTTGCTCTTTCGGAGCAATATTTGGATGTTGTCTGCATCGGCAAAGTCGCTTCGATCTATGATTCAATGGGCGTGACACAGGATTTGACCGCCAAAAACAATGAGCAAACGATAAATGTCACAATCAAAGCCTTTAACGATGATTCAAAAGGCTTGATTTTTACCAATTTGGTTGATTTTGATATGCTTTACGGACATCGGCGCGATGTTGAAGGTTACGCGAAGGCTTTAGAACATTTTGACAATCGTTTACCCGAAATTTATGCGTCAATGAACGATGATGATTTACTGATAATTACGGCTGATCACGGCAATGATCCAACCCAAAAAGGTTCTGACCATACCCGTGAATATGCGCCATTGCTTGTGTATGGGAAAAATGCGAAACAAGGTATAAATCTTGGAACCAGACAATCTTTATCCGACATCGGACAAACCATCGCTAAAAATTTCGGCGTAGAATTATTAGACGGTGTGAGTTTTTTGAAAGAAATATAACTGCATTCAATCTGTATAAAATTTATGAGACCACAACTGAAAAAATTTATGGAAGCAATCGGCAAAGATGCGATTGCAATTATTCCGGCGGCACACGAACAAACGCGAAGTTATGATACTGAGTTTAAGTTTCGCCAGGACAATGATTTTCTTTATTTGACCGGATTTCCCGAACCGGATGCCGTTGCAGTAATTGCTCCCGGGAGCAAGAAAAATCCATACACGCTTTTTGTTCGTCCGCGTGACCCGGAAATGGAAACGTGGTTTGGCAGACGCGAAGGTGTTGAAGGAGCCAAGAAAAATTATGGTGTGGATAAGGCTCTTTCGATTGAAAAATTTGCTAATGAATTCGGGAAACTAATTGATGGTCACGATAAACTTTATTATCGTTTCGGATTAGATAAAGCATTGGATGAAATGGTTTTACACTATCTTTCAGGGCAACGGCATCGCCGTTTGAAAACCGCCTATCCGCCGCACACGATCATTGATCCGACTCTTTTGATTGGCGAAATGAGACTCCATAAAACTACAGAAGAAGTTGCTCTGATGCAAAAAGCGGGCGATATTGCCGCCGAAGCGCACGTTTTAGCAATGCAAAACTGCAAAGCTGGAATGAATGAATCGCAAATTGAATCTATTATTGAACATCATTTTCGAATGAGCGGTGCGAGTGGGGCGGCTTACAATTCCATTATTGGCGGCGGCGAAAATGCGACGATTTTGCATTATGTCGAAAACAATCGTCCGCTTAAAGATGGTGATTTATTGCTGGTTGATGCAGGTTGCGAATATCAAGGTTACGCTTCGGACATTACCCGCACTTTCCCTGTCAACGGTAAATTTACTGAAGCTCAACGCGATATTTACGATGTGGTTTTAGACGTTCAAATTGCCTGTTGTGAAGCGACAAAAGTTGGCACAACCGTCAAACAAAGGCAGGAATTATCCATCGAATTGCTGACCGAAGGAATGAAAAAAATCGGATTGCTCAAAG
>DAORIL010000015.1:0-24848 GCA_035438525.1 Pyrinomonadaceae bacterium | reverse complement strand
GGACATTTGCGCTTTGTCTGTGTAACGCGCATCTTTAGCTGTAAACTCGTTCCGCAGTTCGGACATCTCCAGAAGTATTTGTAGCCAGCCATAAAAACCTAGAGTAAAAGTTTATTGATTACAATTATTCCTAATCACCTGCAACGTGATAGCTCTATAACAATTGATTAGCACCAACGCCGTTGATAATACGGCAAATTATATTAGTTATCAATGGTAATGAATAAAAGAGATTATTTCGTTTAATTTCCAACATATTTCCTAATATACAATTACATAAACAAAATAGAAATTGCTTTTTCTTTTATTTTCAGTTAATTTTTAGACAGAAAATTTAAGTTTGCCCGTCAAAAAATTAGGGCAGAAAAACACGTTATCGCCGTGTAGATCTATCGAAAGATAGATTTGCACGGCTTTTTCTTTTTTGGAGCAAATTATGATTTTAAGAAAAGGAATGAGCGGGGCGGAAGTTCTTAACCTCGAAAGAGTTCTGCAAGGTTTAAATTTCAAAGGTTTTGAAGCGGATGGATTTTTTGACGAAAAAACTGAAAATGTCATTCGCTATATTCAGCGGTCAAATAATCTGCGCGAAGACGGGATCGTCGGGGATCAAACTTTGGCAATCTTAGATAAATTGTTTGAAGTTGATAAGCCGAATTTTACTTCTTCGCACATTATCCCCATTGAATCGGCTCCGGTTCTGGTCAACAAAGATCTGCCCGAGATCTACGAAGGTTTGCACCCGAAATTAGTTGAAAGATCGCTCAGGATGCAGGAACTGGCAGCGGCTGAAGGCTACACCATTCGCTGCACCCAGGGTCGGCGGACCTTCGATCAGCAAAATCATCTTTACGCCCAGGGCAGAACCCGACCGGGCAAGATCGTCACCAATGCCAAAGGCGGAATGTCTTTTCATAACTACGGGATTGCCGATGATTGGGCGTTCATCGTCGGCGGACAAATTTCGTGGGACGAAAAACTTTATAAAAACTTAGGACGCTGGACCAATGCGGTCGGTTTGACCTGGGGCGGCGGTTGGCATTTTGTGGATCTTCCGCATTGTCAGCTTCCGGATATGCCGTCATGCCGGGAATTGCTGGCAGTTTACAACGCCAATGGCGGGGGCGAAAAAGCCATTCAAGCCATCTGGCGAAAATTTGTGAGGTAAAAATTTATGAACTGGAAAATGTGGGTCAGTATGGCGATCCCGGCAATTCGCAACGCCGGGATCAGCAAGAAAAACGAAGATGCGAACAATACGGGGCGTGATGACATCATCGGTTCGTCCTTAATTTATATTGCCGATCTTTTGGAAGCGATCCTGTCGGACAAAGAGCTTCCGAAAGCTCCATCAGTTTTGAGGTGAAAAAAATGGAATTTCTAACTCTACTCAAGATGCTGCTCGGATTTTTGGCACTGATCGTCATCCGGGCATTTGTCAAAAATACCGGAAACTTCGATCTCTTGTTATGGCTCAAATATGATTTTCAGCGGCTGGCAGCCGGCTTGATCTTATTGCTGATCGTTTGGGGAATCTATTTGCTTGAGCCGTCATCGTTGTCGGTTCTCGAAACTGCCGGATTAAAGATCTCGGGTGAATCCGGAGTTTTGATCGGATTTGCCGTCGCCGGATTTACTTTATGGCTGCCTTCCAATAATCCGGGAAGTTGAATTTTGAGCTTTATTTATTTTTATTTTTGAGGACTCTCCCTAATGGAATGGAATATCAAGGATTACCTACAACTGGCTGGTTTTGTGATCGTGGTCGGCGGCGGATTAATTGCAGTCGGCGGTTTGATCTATTCATTACGGGAGGTCATCAAAGACGTGGATGAACTGAGAAAAGAACTTCAATCCAGCAAGGATGATCTCTCAAAACATACGGGGGATAGGGATTCCCACGTCAATCATCTCCATATGTCGGCATTAAAAGAAAATATTGTCGAACTTAAGGAAGGCTACAAAGAAATAAATCAAAAACTCGACCGGATCGTTGAAAAACTTTATGAGCGCAAATAATTGGAAAAACCGGATCGTCGGTGAAGGTGAAAAATCTGCCAAGGATTTTAATTTTAATCCGTTAAATTGGCGGCGGCATCCCGAGGTTCAGCAAAAAGCCATTGCTGAAATTCTGGGTGAAGTCGGTTGGGTCCAGCGCGTTCTCATCAACCGGACCACTGGCAACGTAATCGACGGACACGCGAGGATCGAAGAAGCTCTCAAGAGAGGTGCAGAAACGTCCGTTCCATTTGTTGAAGTTGAATTATCAATTGAAGAAGAACAAAAGATTTTGAGACTTTTTGATGCAGTCGGGGCGATGGCAGTTCCAGATTTGGAAAAACTGCGTGAACTAAACGAGTTAATTGAATTTGATTCTCCTGTTTTCGCGGAAATCTTGCCCAATTTTGAGGAGATCGAAGTAAATATGGATGAATTTTTTCATAGCGTCGCCGAACTGCCCAAAGAGAACTTTAACTTAAGACTTTCATTTTCCAGCGAAGACGATTACCGGAAGGTTTTGGATGGATTAGGCGCTGTAGCCGCCAAACCTGAAGAGGCGGTTAAAAAGCTATTAAATTTATGAGAGTTTTTCTAGCCGGATTGTGCTGTTCGGATATTCAAAAATGGTATTTGAAAGATCCTGTTTATCCGAAATATGTTCTTGAGTCTTTCTATTACCTGGAACCTTGGCTGTTTGCGATGCCCGGTTTCGAAATTGAAAATTTTTTGATGGATTCGGGAGCATATACCTTCATGGCGCAGAAGAAAAAGGAAAAGGTCGATTGGGATAAATACGTGGAAAAATATGCCGAAACGATCGTTAAACGGAAAATCAAATATTTCTTTGAACTTGATATTGATAATTTGGTCGGTCTATCCGAGGTGGAGCGTCTGCGGGAAAAGCTCGAGCTCTTAACCGGGAAAAAATCTATTCCGGTCTGGCATCGTTCCCGTGGAAAACAATACTGGCTCGACATGATTGCCAATTATCAATATGTAGCCATCGGCGGAATTGTCACCAAAGAGATCCGGCAAAAAGAACATCCGGTCTTTTCCTGGTTTTTGGAGCAAGCCAGAGAGAAAAATACAAAAGTTCACGGACTTGGCTACACCAATGCTGACGGATTAACAAAATACAGGTTTTATTCGGTCGATTCCACCAGTTGGATCGGGGGGCGGTTTGCCATTCTTTACAGTTTCAACGGAGAGCGGATCAAACAAATCCGGAATCCGCCGAACTCAAGAATGCTGACTTATAAACGGGTTGACACCCATAACATGAAGGAGTGGATTAAATTTCAAAAATATGCAGACGAAAGACTCTAAAGCAATCGTTCTTTTATCAGGCGGACAGGATTCAAGCACCTGTCTTTTTTGGGCAAAAAACAATTTTACCGAGGTGATTGCGCTTGGTTTTGATTATGGTCAAAAACATGCTCAGGAACTTGAACAAGCGGGATTTATTGCAGATCTGGCAAATATTGATTTTCACCTTTTGGATGTCCGCGGTCTGCTGATCGGTTCAAGTCTGACCGATCACACCAAAGATCATAATGAGGGACATTCGCAGAATCCAAATTTACCGAATTCTTTCACTGCCGGAAGAAATGCGTTATTTCTCACCATTGCCGGCGCCTTTGGCTTTGAAAAGGGAATTTTCGATTTGGTAACAGGCACCTGCCAAACCGATTTTTCAGGTTACCCGGATTGCCGGCGGCAGTTCATCGATTCGCAAGCCCTGACTCTTTCACTGGCATTGGATAAAGACATCAGAATTCATACCCCGTTAATGTATTTAACCAAAGCCGAAACCTGGAAACTCGCAGCGGAATTAAACTGCGCGGAAATCATTCGTGATCATACGCTGACCGATTACAACGGGGATCTGACCAAAAACGAATGGGGATACGGAAAACTTGATAATCCGGCTTCATCACTGAGGGCGAAAGGTTTTTACGAAGCACGTCAAAACGGATGGATAAATTTATGAAAGCAAAATTTATCTTGACAAAAACTTTTCCCTTTGAAGCTGCTCATCAGCTCAAATATCACGACGGCAAATGCGCCCGGCTCCATGGTCATAGTTTCAAACTGACGATTGTTATCAGTGGCAAAAATACCGTTCCCGAATTGATCCGCGAACCGGAAGTGCCGCTCAATCAGCAGAAACCAGCCAAGGATCCAAAATCAAATATGCTGCTTGATTACGGTGAGATTTCGGCAATCGTTAAACCGTTCGTTGAAAGTCATCTTGATCATCATTTCCTGAACGATACCTTGGAAACCGAAAGTCCGACCAGTGAATATATTGCCAGTTATTGTTTTGGTTATTTGTCGGGAGAATTTAGAAAAGCCGGAGTCAAACTCAAAGAAATCAGGATCAGCGAAACCTGCACTTCCGAGGCAATTTACAGGGTGAAATGAAATTAAAAGTCAACGAAATCTTTTACAGTTTGCAGGGCGAAGGCGCACGCGCCGGGAGTGCGAATATCTTTATTCGTTTGTCAGGTTGTAAAACGCAAAAGGCATGCCTTGCTTTAGGCGTAAATTGCGATACCGAATTTGAATCCGGCAGAAATATCAGCCTCGATGAACTTTTGGCGGAAATTGAAACTTACGGGTGTCAGAACATCATCTGGACCGGCGGCGAACCTGCTCAACAACTGGATGATGAAATTATTAAGTTTTTCAAAGCCCGGAATTTTTATCAGGCAATTGAGACCTCAGGATTATTCCCGCTTTCAAACGGGTTGGACTGGATCACCGTTTCACCCAAAGTTGCCGAACATGTCATTCAACGGAATTTTGCCAAAGGTGTTAATGAACTGCGCTATGTCAGAAGAAGCGGGCAAGGCATTCCGCAGCCGTCGGTCAAAGCCCAGCATTATTTTATTTCGCCCCATTCGGACGGCGAATTTATCAATTATGAAAATCTGGAGTTCTGCATTGAACTCGTCAAACAAAACCCAAAATGGAAATTGAGCTTACAACAACACAAGATCTGGAAAGTTCGGTAAGAGAAATCTTAGCTAATTTCGATAACCCGGAACGCGACGGATTGAAAGATACTCCGCGGCGTTATTTGAATTTTCTTACCGAGTTCTTGAATCCGGATGATTTCAAACTCTCAACCTTTGATGCCGAAGGTTATGACCAGATGATCATTCAAACGAACATTCCTTTTTATTCGCTTTGCGAACATCATCTCGCCCCGTTTTTCGGCGTAGGTCACATCGCTTATTTGCCGCACAAAAAGCAGATCGTCGGTTTATCGAAATTAGCCAGAGTTTTAGATATGTTTGCCCGCCGGTTACAAAATCAGGAACGGATCACCAAACAAATCGCCGAATATCTGACCGAAGAACTTGATCCGAAGGGAATTGCCGTAATGCTCAAAGCCCAGCATCTTTGTATGGCAATGCGGGGGATCAAAAAGCATGATACCTGGACCATTACCAGTGAAATGTCCGGCGTTTTTCGGGATAATCCGTCGGCAAAAGCTGAGTTTCTGCACCTGATCAAACCTTAATCAGGATCTTGTCAACCGGAAGAATTATTCAACTTGATCTTATTTGACAACCAAAAAAGGGCGGAAGCGGCGGCGGTAAACCGCTAAACACTGTAATCATTAGATTTATTGAGGTTGCCTAATTGACGAACAAGACGAAAAGGCTAAAAAGCCAACGTCAAAAAATGTGACACCATAGGAATGTGACAGATGAGCGACAATTTTGATAAAAATCAAAATCCTGAGAGCGAAAATAAAGTTCCGAAAAAACGTAAAAAAAGTGCCAAGCAGATCGCCAAAGAACTGGAAACTTTAGAGCGCGGGCGGCGGGTCATTGATCTTAAAAAAGCCGGAGCATCGTTCCGGGCAATAGCTGAAAAACTGAAGGAAGAAGGAGTCAAAACTTCCTATGAAACTGTTCGACGTGATTATCTCGAGGCGATGAAGATCCTTCATAACGATCATATCGAAGAAGCATTGGTTTTGAAACGATTGCAGAATGAGCGTCTCGAATCTTTATTGCTGGCTCACTATACTCCGGCAATCGGGAAAACCTATCTTGAAGTTGATGCGGACGGAAAACCCGTTATTGATCCAAGGACCAATCAGCCGAAGAAAGTGATCATTCCGCCGGATACCGAAGCCGGACGTTTGGTTTTGAAAACGATCCAGGAGATTTCGGAACTCAATCAGCTTAAGCCGAAACAAACTCAACTTTCAGGCAAAGGCGGCGGTCCGGTGGAAACGACGATCGTTAATTTGACGATGGAAGAATGGCGCGAACAGGTTAAGAAACGGCGCGAGGAAGCTGCCAAAACAATGGAGCTTTACAGTGACGAAGAATAAAATGAGTGTTCATCCCAACAACTTTCTGCAAAAGACCGACCGGGCACAATTTTTGGTGGATAATCTCAATCTGCCGAAAGCCTCGGGAATTGATGATGCGGTCTGGGAAGGTTTTCAGCTTGAACATCTCAATGATGATTCGGTCTTTGGGATTCGTAACAAATCACGCCAGATCGCCAATAGTTTTTTGTTTGCTGCCGAAGCGGTTGCCGAAGCCTTATTGGATAAAAGAGATTCGATCTTTTCCTCCATCAATCAGGAAGAAGCGAAAGAAAAGATCCGTTATGCCCGTTCCGTTTATGAAAATTTAGAGATCGGCGGTTTGCCGAAGATCGTCATTGATAACCAGCTTGAACTCGAGTTTGATAACGGCGCACGTTTGACCAGTTATCCGGCTCGCCCGGTTCGCGGACGACCCAAAGCCAATTGGTATGCCGACGAATTTGCCCATGTTCAGCATGACCGTGAGATCTACAAAGGTTCAACCGCCATCATCACCAAGGGCGGACGGATCAGAATGGGTTCATCCCCAATGGGTGCCAGCGGAGTTTTCTACGAAATCTTTACCAAGGTCGAAGACTATCCGGGATATTCGCGCAAACAAACTCCGTGGTGGGAAGTTCAAGCCTTTTGTAAGAACGTCAAATTAGCCCGTCTGCTGGCTCCGAAAATGACCACTTCTCAAAGAGTGGAGATGTTTGGCAAAGACCGGATCAAAGCGATTTTTATCAATACACCCGAAGAAGACTTCAACCAAGAGTTTGAATGTCTGTTTGTCGATGAAGCAACCGCCTGGATCACCTGGGATGAAATAAAGTTTGCTCAATCGTTGGGTGAAAATCTTCACTGCATCATAGCCACCGGCAAAAAAGGCGATCTCTCTCGGCTCTTTGAAGCCATCAATGAACTCAAACGCCTCATTCAGGAACAAAAGGTTGAAAATGTTCTGGCATTGGGGATGGACATCGGTCGGACCAAGCATGCTTCTGAAATAATTCTGGTCGGCTGCAGTATCGGCGGAACCTTTCCGGTTCGGCTGATCCTGACGATGGAAAATGTCGAATTCAATGATCAGCTAAATGTCTTGATGAAGGTCATGGAATTGCTGCCCATCAAAAAAGGTTTGATCGACCAAACCGGAATCGGACGAAACTTAGCTGAAAATGCTTCCGGCAAATATCCGGTCAAACTCGAAGGTGTTGATTTTACGATGCAGTCAAAGCAGCTCTGGGCAACGGATGCCAAAATGCTGATCCAGCAGAGAAAAACTCCATTGCCTTCGCATCGTGATTTCGCTTATCAAATCCATTCGATCAAAAGAATTGTCACACCTTCCAAGAATGTGATCTTCGATACGGTCCGCAATGAAAAACATCATGCTGATAAGTTCTGGGGATGGGGATTAAGTCTGGCGGCGGCGAGAGCAGAAATTGCCGGAGAATCAAGGGACGAATCGGAATCGTCTGAAATTTATACCGGTTGGTAAAAGTTTAATTACAATCCGTGAACGTCTAAAAGGATTGGGTAAGAAGCCTTCGAGAAATCGGAGGCTTTTTATTATTTGAGCATAATTTTGGACCAGAAAACAAAATTTTATTTATGACATAAATAAGGTAAAATGTGATGCAACATCCAATAATGTTAATTTCTAAACGATTCAATTGTTGAGCAATCTTAGGAGAAAGGAATGAGAATCTTCGAGAATCTAAGTAGACATATAAGATCAAATTCTTTAAGTTATGGTGCCGGCTATACAGTTATCAGCTTTCTATTTTCTTTTTACTGGTATTTAGTTCCTCGAAATCCTGCAGACATAAATCTAGAAGTTCTACCTGTTTTATACTGTTTTCCACAAATGTGCCTCTTTGGGTATTTCGGTTTAATTGGAATAACGGAAAATGGTAAAACTTTAAGTCCGAACAGTTTTCTAAAGAAAATCGGATTATTAATTATATTTGTTCTAACTAATTTTGCTATTAATTTCCTTTGGATTTATAAAATAAATCCAAATAGTTTTAATGGTATTACAGCAGGTAACTATTCTGAGCAGTTTGTCGATTTCTTTTATTTTAGTATAACTACCTTCGTAACCGTCGGTTATGGCGATATTGTGCCGAGGATAATTGCAGCAAAAATATTAGTTATTTTTGAGATCTCCATGAATATCATAATTCTTGTATTCGTATTTGCTAATTATGGAAATGTTAGCCGTGAAATGGAAAATAATAAGTAAAAAACACATGTTGATTAAATTCTAAAAATAAATATAATAACGGACAGACGTTCACGGATTTTTATAATTCGTGGGCGTTTTTGTGTTTTTGGCGATAAAAACACTAACTAATATGACAACAGTTAACACAATTGCAAAAGATATAATGAACGGCTTTTTTACCGGACGCAGAACCGAGGCGGCCCAGGAGAACCGTTTATTTTACGACGGCGATCATCTCCAAAAAGAATATGATTACCGGGGCTGGATCGGCGAACGCCCAAGACTTGGGTCATCTTACGGTGATTATATGTCCCGGGTCGAAGAAGCTTTTGTTTCACGCAATGTCATTAAGGAAGGTGCTGATCGTCATGATGCTGGAATTCTCGGACGGGAACCGCTCTGGCGCTTTCTAAGTAAAACTACTCAGAGCAAAGATCTGACCGAACCGCAGCAAAAACTGGTTAAAGAAGCCGAAGACGCTTTGACCGAATGGTATAACGAACGGAATATTCTCGGAATTTTTCAGCAAAGCGACATCACCGCAATTCTGGAAGGAAAAGCGATCATTCGACCGTATATAAAAGCCAAGGCAGTTGATAAGAAAAACGGGAAACTCAAAAAGCAAATATCTCTGGCTGATGCACTTAAACTTCTTCGGTTCGAGGTCATTACAGCTGACAAGGGCGGAGTTTTTGAAGATGACGAAACCTTTGAGGATTTCGGGGTTTATGCTTATGAGGATAAGGACGGCAACAAAAAAGCGGAAATTACTTATCTTGATGACGAAGGTAAAACCCGCCTGAGAAAAATTGATGCCCGCGATATTTCCGATTTTGTCCCGAATAATTTTCCAACTTCACTGGGAAAATATATTTCCGAAGCCGACCTCAATAAATTCAAACCGAATGAGATGGCGATGGAATTAGGCGGCAGGCTCTTTATGTATGAAGTTGACCGCGTGCCGTTAATTTCGGAACAGGTTCGCCAGCTCTCCAAATCCTTAAATCTGACGCTGACCATGATGATGCGGAATATCAATGTTGCCGGAGCGCGGACAACCACGGTCAGCAATGCCAAGAAACCAACCGAAACAACAACTTATACCGATGCTCAGGGAAATCCAACCAGAGAAACAAAAGAAGTTCCGGTCAAACGGGGAGTCGGCACGACTTTGTTTTTGAATGGTCTCCCGGTTTATTCCGAAGATGGCAAATCCATTGTTGGTTATACCTCTCCGAATATTAACGTGCAGGATCCGGTTAGTGTCGAAAATTTCATTAAATCATTGATCGAATTTTACGAAGCTATTTTGACGGAACTCAATCAGCTTCATGTTTCTATTTCTGGTGATGCGACTGCCTCGGGCAGATCACGCCAGGAAGCCCGCGCCGAATTTGAAAAGTCACTGGTCAAAACCAAAACTCTGATCGATGCTCTCGGGCGCTGGCTGATCGAAGTGGCTTTGCGGTTTGCTGCATTTCTCTGCGGGCGACCTGAGTTTTTAGAATTCCGTTGTGATTTCAATTCAATTGTCGATGCCGGAATTCCTTCGGCTGAAGAACGTGCCGCCAATCGGGAAGATTACAAAGAGGGCGTGATCTGCAAAGAAACCCTCCAATCAAGAAACGGAGTTGATGTTACGGACGCGGAAAATGCCAAGATCAGTGCAGATCCTGAGTCCGAATTAAACCGTTTGGATAAAGCACTTGATGTCATCAACAAAGGGGTAATGGTTTTCACGATGGAAGAGCAGCGGCGGATCCTTTACCCGCATAAAACGGATGCGGAAATTACGGCAGATCTAGTCAAATTAGCTCAGGAAAATCCGGCAATTCAAGGGGGCTTGGGAGTTTGATGGAACGGTTAAGATTTTGGTTTGAGATTTTAAGTATTGCTTTTTACGGTTTATCCGAGGTTTTTCGCTCCGGCAAAGAATTGATGGATTCTTATAATTCTTTTTCCAAAAATAAAAATAAAAAGGCTAAGAAAAAGAAATGAGCGAAGAAACCAAACCAAAAGGCAAAGCTATTGAAATTGAAATAGACGATGATTTTGCACCAGATAATCGCGACATCAAAGATACGCAAAAATTTGCCAGTGAAGTTTCACCTTTTTTGTTGGGCTTATTGGAAGCTGAGGAAGAAAAATAAATTTAATACGTGTCGTCACAACCTAAAGACACACAATTAAAGCCTTCAACCATAAAATGGGGAAGGCTTTAATTGTTGAATAAATTGTCTCAAAAGCCATACGTTTTCGGGATTTTAGTTATGAGACGGATTTTGAGACATTTTTGAAAAAAAGCTTAAATTTCGAGAAGGGCTTAAATAACAGTTAATTAACAGTTTAGGTTGTCTCAAAAAGGGTAATTATGAAACGCTTTTTTACCAGTCTCGAAAAGGGGCGGTTTTGAGACAGGTAAAAAGTAGCTGTTACTGCCTCACCTGGTTCCTTTTGCTAATTTTTGTAAAAGGTTGATTTTTGCTTGATTTTAAGATAAAAACTCTAAGATGGTTCAAACGCTCATCATTATTTACCTTATTGGTGCAACAGTTTCCATTTCTTGTTTTTTGGGATTCGTTTTCTGGGATAGCCGTGTTAATAAAACACCTTGGAACCGATACACTATTTCTTCCCGGATTCCCTTAATTTTCATTTGGTGGCCAATAGGACTACCATTGATGGCAATTTACCTCGTTCCTCCAATGCTTAGTCTTGGAAAACCTAAAACACCATCAAACCATCAGGATCAATAACTACCATTAGAATAAGAAACTTCTTCCTACTGACCGTGAAGACCAAGAAACCGTATCAAAAAGGAGCGTTTTTGAGACGCTAATTACTTCCAATATCTTTCATATTCTCTTTCCGTTTGTGTTAGCTCAAGGAAATATTTGCCCAGCTTTAGAAACTCTTCAGTTGGCAAATAACGTTTAACGAATTGATATTTTGTATTTTTAACTTTTCCTTCCATTTGCCAGATTGTCCGCTTTTTTAGTGCAGGTTGTTTTTCATCTATCACCGGAGGCATATTCCAGAAATCAGATTGGCTAAGAATTGCTTTGAAACCAAACCACTCTTCATCAGTCAAGGAACGTGTATTTTCTAAGGAAACATTTCCTATCTCCGAAGTCCCTTTGCTTTCTAATTTTTTGACCGTCAAAAAACGCTTATCATCAAAACGCCAGATACGAATCACTACAGAAGATTCAGATTTAGGAATCAATAAAAAGCGATAACTCTCATCAACACAATCCGGAGTATAGGCAAACCCTAATTCCTTGAACCTGTTATATGTTTGCGAAACTAAAAGATTTTCTCTTTTTTCAGAATCGGAAAGACCAAACGAGCAAAAGATACCATTAGCTTCGTTTTTAGTTTTTTCATAGTCAGGATAGTTACAGACTTTCTCTAAACGGGGAGTTTCAACATTAGGGATTTTGTAGTCTAATAGCCAAATTCCTGAGACAATTAAACCGATAGAGAATGTTAGGAATGCGATCAGTATTCTAATTGAAATACGCTTCATAATAATCCTTAGACCTCTAAAAGTGAGGATTGTCCCATAAATTTAATAATGCCGTCGCAAAAGCGGTCATTTATAGGACAAATTATAACCTGTTTTAATTGTCCCAAAAAGAGGCGTTTTTGAGAGAGTTGTTTATTAACACCTTTCAGTAACTATTTGGGCTGCTGTCTTAATTCCTTTGCTTTTTGCAAGTCTGCATCAGCTAAATCTTTGTGTCCGGCTGCATCATAGATCATAGCCCGCATTCGGTAGAGAGAATCGTTTTTGGGATTTAGTTCAATGGCTTTAGTATAGTCAGCAATCGCTAATTCATATCTCTTTCCTTCGATGAAATATGTACTTCCACGATGGATGTAAAGGTAAAGTCTTTTTGGATTTATCTCAATAGCTTTGGTCAAATCACCAATCGCCAAATCGTAATCTTTTTTCCAATTATAAGCATCACCGCGATGATTATAAGCGTCGTCGTATGTGGGATCTAATTCAATGGCTTTTGTGAAAGCGGAAATCGCTTGATCAAGTTTTTGCTGAACTATAAGGTTGAGTCCGCTATTACAGAGTTTTTCTGCTTCAGCATTTTTAGTGGTTTTGTTACATTTTGCCACCGAAACCGTTGGAGCAACAATCTTTTTATCAGGTGTCGATTTCTCCTTTGTTTGAGCAAAACCTAGTTGAAAAAGACAAAGCAGGGTAAAAGTTGTAAGAATAATTCTGAATAATATTACATTCATATAAATATCTTTTTTTGTGCTTAACTGATTAACTTTTATTGTCGCAAAAAGGGTCGTTTTTGACACAATCGTAATAATACCTAATATCATCAATAAATGTTAGCAAAAAAAATATATGGATAGGAATAAACAAGATTTGTAAAACTTCACCGAAGGGATTATACTCCCCTCAGGTTGTGACGACACCATTTTTATGGAGTCGCACAGCCTTTTTCTATGCCAATTACTTTCGACAAAATAACCGGCAGATTTCGTGACGCTCGCGGACGTTTTATTTCAGCCTCAAGAGTTCACCACGAAATAAACAAAACCGTTAGTAAACTCGAAATTGATCTGCGTTCAATTTCCCAAAATCTCAATCAAGGAAAAATCAACCTTCCCGAATGGCAAATCCAATCAGCAGCAAAAATTAAAACTGCACATTTGGCAGCGGCGGCAATCGGTAAGGGCGGACGCAAACAGATGACAGTTTCGGATTGGGGTAAAACCGGAGCTGCTATTCGTGAACAGTATAAATTCTTAAATAATTTTTCGAGAGAAATTGAAAAAGGCAGACAATCTGCCAATCAAATCGAATTTCGTGCCTCAACTTATGCCAAGGCGGTCCGCGAAACATTTTACAAACAGGAAATCGACGTCAGGAAAAAAGCCGGATATTTGTTTTGCCGGAGAATTCTTGATGCTGCTGAAAGCTGTATTGAATGTGAAAGCTGGGCGACAAAAGGGTTTGTTCCGATTGAAGAACAGCCACCCATCGGCGGACTGCTTTGCCGGAATTTCTGCCGGTGTGAATTGGAATATCGATAGAATACGTCAAATAATTTTCTTGCTAATTGTAAAATTTTATCTTATGATTTGAGTTGCGTGTGACCACTATACGTGGCTCCGTAATTTAATAAGGATTTGTATCGCGTTTAAACTAAACGTTTACTCCGAGAAACTTGTCCAAAATGGGTTTGATCTGGACCTAAAAGAAAGAGATATTTGAGAATTTATTCATACTTTGATTTTATTCAAGTCAAGACGCGGTTTCGCAAAATTTGTGGATTGAAGTCCAACGCAGTCTTAAAATAAGCCCTTGTAAATTTCAGATCAACGTCTCGGACGTTAATTTGCACCGGATCCCCGCTTCAGGAGAAGTGGAGGATTTTCGCTTAGTTTCGTTAAAGTCAAAGGTATTTGAGATATTATTTTAAAGGTTTTGAAGCCGTCAAAAATAGTTACTTTAACGAAAGTAATTTATTTTTGACGGCTTTTTTAGTTTCTGCTTGCGAACCGGTGCTAGCAAGCATGCGTATCATGTGATACGAAAAACAAGAAGGCGGCAGATTTTCCAGAGCTTGCAACTATAGAAATCTAACCGCCTAGCACCCATTTTAATAAAAATGGAGAAAATAATGTCCAGTATAACAGACAATTTAAAAAACTATGGTAAAAAGTTCCTGGAGTGGGGTGGCTTTCAAGCCTGCACTCTTTCATTGATGAATGGTGATGTTTTTACAACATTGCTGATTCTTGTAATATATCAGTTCGTGATCATCATTTTCGGAAACCATTTGGACTGATTTCGAGGTAAAAAAATCTATATCAATGGCAATATTCGGAAATCGTATTGACAACGGATTGTTTTTTGATATAAATTTCACCTTGTAAAAATTTAGTTAAGCCCGCATCAATTTTGGGCTAACCACGAGATTAACGCCGTGATTTCCTTTTTAGGATTTCACGGCTTTTTGTTTTTTTCCAACCAACCCGGCAAAAGCCGGAACGACTAATTCAAAAGAAGATGCCGAAAACAAGTTACAACACGAAAGAAGAAATTCCAGCCGATCAGGTTGGATGTTATACCGAACGAAACGGGAAATGGGTTCTGACCGATCTGGAAAATGATCATCCGGTCATCATTACCAAAACCGAGTTGGAAACAACTCAAACAGGCTTGAAAACTACGATCTCCGATCTCCAGACCAGAGTTGCCGTTGCCGAAAGCAAAACTTTGCAGGATGGAATGGTCCCGGTTTCGCCGATAGTTAAAAAACTGGGTGAAGCTGCTCAAACTGCCGGATTGACCGATAAAGAAATTCCGACCTTAAAGACCAGAGCCGATCAGGCTGAAGCGAAACTCAAGGAAAGGGAAGAATCGGAACTGATCAGCACCATTGCCGACGAAACCGGAAAAAACCGGATCGCGTTCGCCGAACACGTCAAAGCCAACGGCTTAAAGTTTGAGACCAAAACCGAAAAGGTTGATGACAAGGATGTGACGACCCGTTTGGTAGTGACCACCGATGCCGACGGAAAAGAAGTAAAAACTTCGATCACCGAATATCTCAAAACCAGGGGCACTCATATTGCCGCCGCCAAAGCAAAAGCTGACGGCGATGACGACACCATTGATGTCATTGATCAGGATCCGGCCGATAAAACCAGAAATACGGGTAACGAGTTCGACGCGATCCGCCAAGAAGTCGATACCAGATATGGAACCGCAAACACTGAAAATGTTTCTTTTGCGGATAAATTCCACGGACGAAATTTAGGAGCGAAGTAATTTTGCTCCAGCTTAACCAAGACGGCAAAAGCCGGAAACAGCCTTTTAGTCAAAAGACGTGCGCTGAACTTTTAACCAATTTTTCTTAAAACGAATGAGGTAAATATGCCGATCAGAATAAGCCAAAAAGAGGGTGGAGAAGGTTACGGAAACCCGTTTATCAAACTATTTGCATCAACGCACGTCAAGGTCGATATTTCGCAGCTGACGACCGATCAGGTTGACGAGCTTGGTGTCTTAAAACCGGGAGTTATTTTGCCCCGTCATGGCGGGGCGCTGGGAAATCTTTCGGGAGTAGCGCAGGTGGAAACGGCGACGGTCGCCGGCACTATCGGTGCTTCAGGCGGCGGAAATATCAAAGTGACCGTCATCAGCAAATATTTTCCCGACGGTCATGATGTTATCGTCGCCGTTGCCAATGATGATACGGCTGCCCAAATTGCCGGAAAGATCCGGACAGCCCTGGGTGCTGATGCTGCGGTCATTAAATATTACACCGTGGGCGGTTCTTCAACGACCTATGTCCTGACCGCCAGATCTGCCGATCAGAATGATTCGACGCTGGTTTTGAAGCACGTCAACGATACTTCTTCGGGCATGACGAATTCAACCACCAGTGCCAATACTACGGCGGGCGTTGCTCCCGATGAAGCGGTGATGGTCATTGAAGCTACTCAGATCGCTGACGATAACACCGCCTTATCTTCAATTACCAACGATCCTTTTATCGGCTGCGCGACAATTGCCGAAGTAAACCGGATGATCGTTGAGGATAACCTTGGACGTAAACTTTTACCTGCTGAACTGGCGGCGATCCGTGCCAGCAAACTCAGCATGACTCTCGCGTAAGAGAAAGGAGAAAAAAATTATGCCTGCTTGGGATTGGCTGACTAAAAGCAAAACCTTAAATGCTGCTGCTCTGACCGTGAGAGCGCAAAGACTGCCGGAAAATGATAACGGCAAATTGTTGTATCCGTTGTTCTTCAAGAAAACGAACGTCAAATCGATGGAAGCCCATGAACTGGTCAGTCTTGATTACCGGCCGGTAGCGGGACGGCGCGAATGGAACGCCCCGGAACGGAGGATCGATCTGCCGATCCCTGCTCAACGGGACTTGGAATTCATCCCCATCGGTGCGGATCATATGATCAACGAAAAAGAAATTGACCGGATCTCCAATCAGGTTGACGGCAATGAACAGGTTTTCCGCAATCTGATCGGAGCTGATATTCCGAGCCGGGCGGAAATGCTGGCGATGGCTTGCAAACGGCAAATGGAACTTGATTGTTTTGAAGCCTGGACGGACGGAACCTTAACTCAGGTTGACCCGCAAACCGGAAATTATTACGTCGTTTCTTATGGGATCTCCAGTGACCGGATCCAGGTGGCGGGCACTGCCTGGTCGGCGGCGGCTAATGCCTATCTGGAATTTATCGACTGGCTCAAAGATGCCAAACAGGCGATCGGACCGCTCGAAGGAGTTTTAGCTAAATCCGATGTTTACGACACCATTCTGGCCGATGTGCCGCAGATCAACGGACTTCCTCTGCGCGGAGATGATCTCCTCAAACGGATCAAGGATGATGCCCAAATTGACCGTTTCGGTTTCTTCGAGCATAACGGCACGGTTGATAAATTCATCAACGGGGGACGGAAAAAGACCCGCGTCGATGTCTTTGCCGACCGCAAAATGGTGGCGATTCCGCGCGGCGGGATTGTCGGCGATGCGGCTTATGCTCCGGTTGCCCGTGCCCGTGAAATTGCCCGTCAAATGCCGCAAGCCAAGATCAATCTGAATGATGTGACGATCTTTTATTTTGGGGAAAATGACGATAAAGCCTTGAAGATCGTGGCTCAGCTGAATGCTTATCCGGCCATTGAAGAACAAAATGTCTTTTCGATTAACATTGGAGCGGCATAGGAAGAAATAAGGGATAGGAAAAACTATCCCTTTTCACTCATTACTTTTGAGACAGGGAAAAACATATGCAACCAAAAATTTTAACTACTGTTCGCGGTTCGGGTCGAAAAATTTACACACCCGGCATGGAAAAGGAATTAGCCGATGCGGTCGAACAAACAACCCTTGACCAGCTCAAAGCTGACGGACATCTGACCGGAGACTGGCGCTCGTTTCAAACCGCTGAAAGTTTTCTTTCGCAGGAAGAAACCGCCCGCCGGCTTGAAGCAGGTGATGAATCGGACATTGTCATGGATTCATTCAAATACTGGAACCGTCAAAGAGTTGCCGGACGCAAGGCTGAAGAAGCTGGCGAAAAGACCCAAACCGATCCGGCCAAAACTGCTGAAGGTGGAAAGGCTAAATCAAAGACCAAGGCTGCCGATAAGCCAACAGAAACCGGTTTGCCGAAAGACTTTCCGGGTGAAGCAAAATTCACTGAATTGGGCTTTAAAACGGTCGAGGAAGTTCATGCTTTGAGCAAAGAACAGTTGACCGCACTGGAAGGAATAGACGAGGAAACGGCTGAAAAAGCACTTGCCTTTGGAAAATAAATGACCTTAGTAACCGTTCAAAATTTGCGTGATTGGTTTGACCTTGCCGCTGAAATCAAAGAGGCAAGGCTTACTTATTGTCTCGATTCCGCCGAACTTACCCTGCGCGAGTGGGTTGGGGATCAATCTTTTGACGAGGCTGATGCCAATGATTCCACGGCCAAAGCCAAGACCTTTAGATTGATCCTGGGGAAACTGGCAATCGCCGAATTGCTGCTCAATACGAATATCCGGATCCGCCGCTCTGGTTTAGTCAAAACGGAAAAGGATGATATTTCAAACAATAAACAAAATGAATATCTCGCCCCATCCGAAATGCTGAATTTGAGAAATCAATATTTTGCTGAAGCGGAAATCAAAGCTAAACCGTTTTTATTAGCTTCCGAGGTTCGGGAAGAAATTGACACGGAATCAAGGAATGTCACCGTTGAATTAGTTTTTTAAGGAATTCTTAAATGATCAAGATCAAGGTCGACATTCCGAATTTGAAGGACATCGTTGAAGCGGAAGCCAAACGTCTGGCGCGCGAAATTACTTTTGGAACGGCGATCACGATGCGGCAAAAACACGCCTCCGCCAAAGGCACCGGACGCAGAAGTCCAAGAGGTAAAGGAAAGTTTCATACTGCCTCGCGTCCCGGCGAAGTTCCGGTTCCCGATACCCGGAAATTACTTTTATCGATCGGAGCGGAAATGCAGGTCAATGCCTGGCAGGGTGAGATCAGACTGGAAGATTACGGGTGGTATCTGGAAAAAACTCGTCCGTGGATCATCCCGAGTTTGGATCAGGTTTTAGCCGAAATCAAAACGAGGCAGAAATGAGTCCTGAAACTGCTCTTTACAATTTTTTCAACACCAGAGCACTGGCGGCGGTTTCACCCTCGCCTCTGGCTGGACTATCCGTTTTGCCGACCGATTACAGCCATAAAACGGATTTTTGTTTGGTGATCGGTAATTGTAATTCGGTTTTTAGTCCGGGACCGGGCGGGGAGACCAAAGAATATAACGGCAGGATCCTGCTCCAAATTCTCAAAAAAGTCTCTGATGATGTGGAATCCGCCGAGTATGTCGAAGCCCGGGAAAAAGTGCGTCATGCTTCGCTGGAAGTGGCAGGTTTGTTATTTGATTTCAGCACTTTGGACGGAAATGTCTGTGATGTTCAAGTCGAAGACGGATTCCGTGATTATGCGGAAGTCAAAGGCAATTATTATGCGATTGCAATTATTCCGGTAATTGTTAATCCCTTATAGGAGAAAAAAAATGTCAGATGAAAAAGCAAAAATTATATTGAAAGAGGGACTTAAAAAACGCGAGATCGGGATCGGCGGCAAATTCGTCAAGGTTGAACCCGGAACGCCGGTCGAAGTGCCTTTGGCCGACCTGCAATTATGGCTGAACACCGGAAGATTTGATCAGGTCAATGAACCAGTTAGCGATCTGCCGAAGGAATTACCCGGACGAGCTGCTTTAATTGCCGCCGGAATCACTGCCGATAATTTAACGGCTTTAGATAAGACCGCTCTGGTTGCTCTCCCTAAGATCGGCGAAACCACCGCCGACCAGATCTTGAAATTTATAGCCGATAAAACAGGAGGAAACCAATAATGTCAGAATCAAATGAGTCCGTTAATTTATTTTGCTTGACCGCCGTTCCGCAAGCCGATTATCAAACCAATCTGGCTGCCAGCAGCGTCTCGAAAAAACATCGACAGATCAAGAAAAAAGATCGCCAGTTTGCCAATTACACGGTGCAGACTTCCGATGATAAGGGAAGTTCGACCGGCACTTCTTTTCCGACCGAAAAGCGGATCGAAAGTCATGATGTGACGATCAATCTTACTGAAGATCTCACTTCCCAGTTATTGCCGGAGCGGGCTTATGCGGCAATGGGGTTAATTGATTCCGAAGAAGTTGATGTGGATAAGTCCTGGCAGCACACGATTGAAATTCTCAATCCGCAGGACTCGGCGCAACTTCCCGCCTATGGTTATGCTGAAAAAGCCGGAGAATCTGCCAGCCGCCCCAATGCCCATAATAAAGCCTATCCTTCGATGGTTTCAGACGGCTGGACTGTCAACGGGGAAGGCAAAGCGATCTTAACTTCGACCCTGGCAATGTGCGGATCCGGCAAACAAACTTCGCCTTCCGGGATCACTTTCTTTGGCGGCGGTTCCCAGGTGATTTTGCTTGAAGATGTGGTCAAGAAAAATTATTTCAGAAACAGCGCCGGAAAATTAAAACTTTATCCCGAAAAGGAACTGGGCGGAACGGTCTTCAATGTCAATTGTGCTTTCCGGAACTTACAGCTTTCGATCAATCCGAATCTGCAAAAGGAAGCGGGTTATTTGGGTTGCGGATTGTTTCAAACTGCCGGCGATTCAGAAAGCGGAGCCATTCGCGGTAAATGCGAGATCGGGGACTGGATGGTCCAATTCAATTTCACCGTCATTGCCGATGATGCTTATGATCCGTTTCCCAAACTCAAAACGATGCAGTCGATTTCCGCCCAGTTGGATTATGAAGGGGCAACCATTCCAACTACGACCACTAAACACAAAGCTTCGTTTATCTTAAATGCCGCCAATATTGTTTCGATCGAACACACCATCGTTGACGGCAAAAACGGGTGGAGAATTACGACCGAGCCGTTGGCGATCGGTCAGGTGATGCCCTTCAAACTGGTGGTCATCAATGATGTCGAAAGTTACAGCACCGTCAGCTGGTAAGTAATTTTTAGCGGACCTGAAAGTAAGATGAAGCGGCGGGTCATCTTACTTTTTATTTATTTTTTAGGAGAAATAATGTCAGAACAAACTCAGGAAAATTCAGTAATTCAATATGATGCGGAAGCCGTTCAGGAATGGCAGTATTCAATTCCGGTCGAAGATAAATTCATTGACGGAGTGATCAGGTTCAATCCATTAACAGACCAGCGCTACTTTGAATTTATCTCAGCCGTTTCAGGTTTTAACTCGGAGATTGAGGTCGAAAACGTCAAAAAGGCATGGGAAAACAATCAGAAATTATGGCATGATCTGCGTCTTTCCGGAGATTTTTCCGGGCTTACCGATTGGGAAGAGTATCTTGAGTTTGAGGATATGTCCAACATTCTTGGTTCTCTGACCATTGTCATCATCAAATCCGTCACTAAGAACGCGGATAAAACGATCACGGTAGTGACCGAGTGTTACTTTAACTCAAAGCCGTGTCAGCAAACTCACCTTTTACGAGCCAAAACTATTGATACTTCTTCTAAATACAGTTTGCTTGAAACAAAGCAATATTCCCGCGAAGAAGGAAAAGGACTGGACGCGAAACCGGTAATTATCCTGCACCCGCAAGACCAGGCAAAAGCCGAGATCTACGATGAAATGCTGATCGAGTCGAAGGGCTTTGCCTCATGGGTTCCGCTGCGTTTCAAAACTTTGGTGATCGACCGGATCCATGCCAGTAAGATCAAGCCAAAAAAGTAGCTGACGCTGCCAATGCGATCTGGCGCAAGGTCTTTGAACAATCAGGCGAACAGAAACCGGATGGAAAAGTTAAGTGCTGTCCGGGAATGAATATCTGTTCTCAGTTTACGGAACGATTTCCGGATCTCAAAGGCACTTATCAGGAACGGGCCGAGGAAGCAGTTGCGGGATGTTCAAACTGTGATGGGATACCCCCGGGAAAGCAAGAGGAATCTACTGAACTCAGTGATTTACTTGAAGAAGTCGAACGTTTAATTTGGCTGGATAATTGCCGTATCCAGATCAATTGGGAAACCAAACCATTATTTTATTACGAGTTATTTGAACAATGGCGAAAAGCTGAAGCTGAAGTAAAGAATTGCCGGGAAATACGAATGCAGTATTTCATCAAGAATTTTAAGTTGTTTTAATTCTTCTTTTCTTCAAGCAAGTCAATAATTTTTTCATTTTGAAGAATGATAAGTTTCAGCAATTCGATTTGAGTATTTGGTAAAGTTCGAGTCATTTCTTTTGTTAAAAGAGTTTTGCGCTCTTGGTAATAAGTTCCAAGGTTTTTTTCTAAACTGGAAATTTGTTCTTTAACATTATTTTTATCGGCTTCTGTATAAGTTGAGGACACATCAGAATTCATTCTACTAAGTCGGTCTTTAGCAGAATCTAATAATCCTTCATAGTAACTGATTTGCTTTTCGAGCCGTTTAAGTTGACGGGCTTCATCTGTTTTGATTGTTTGGGCTGAGGAAAAACCTACAAATATTAAGGTTACAAATATTGCAATTACTAGCTTTAATTTCATAGAAATATTCTCCCGTTTTTATCAAAGGAAATATATCATAAATGGCAGACGAGAAAAAAGTAAAAATTATTCTGGAATTATCTGATAAGGATGCGATTGCCGCCGCCAAAAGGTTAGAATATGCCCTAAACAATGCCGGAAAAAAAGGTTCGGAGGCGATCGATGGAATTTCAACTTCGACAATAGCATTCGCTCACGCCGCAGGTGAATTTATTGGTGGCGTAGCTAAAGGTGCTTTTGATGTTTTGACCTCAAAAATTCAGCAAGGAACTCAAGCCTTATTTGATTACACCTCCCAATTAGAAGTTACCAGAAAACAATTTGATCAATTGACCGGATCATCAATTTCAACCAAACAAATTTTAGACGACATCCGGAAATTTGCTACTGATAAAGGCGCAGACGTGGGATTTGTTAGCCAAACCGACAAAGAGATGATGCGTTTGCAAGTCTCAACAAAAGACACCTTACGTATTCTTGATACTTTATCCGATACAGTTGCTTCTTTAGGTGGTGATCAGAAGATGACTGAGCAATTAACTTCGATCTCAACGAATATTATTAAAGCGGGAAAACTTTCACTCGAAGCAATCAAACAAATTGAAGATGCCGGAGTCCCGGCGGAAAGGGTCTGGAAAGCACTAGAAGTTCAAACAGGCAAAAACCGCTTAGAACTGATGTATTTGGCACGTGACTCTAAAATCTCGTCAAATGTTATATTTGAGGCTCTTGAGAACTTTAACAAAGCCAATAAATTTGGTGATGCGGCTGAAAAACAAACTCAAACTTTCAGCGGAGCAATCACCAAATTAGGTAATATTTTATTGACAGAAGGTGAAAAAGCCTTTGAGCCCTATTTCAATAAAATCTCTGACTTTACTCAACAAACTGTTAAAACAATTGAAGAAAAAGGAGCCTGGGCAACCACTGGAGAAATTGTCGGCAAAGCAATTGCCGCCGGGGTAATGGTAGGAGTTAAAGATGTTCCTGAACAGTTGGCAGGTTATATTGTCAATCAGACGACAACTTTAGTTGAGAAATTACGGCAAGGTGATTTCCAAGGGGCAGGCGAGCAATTACCTGGCGGTGGATTTGCCTCATTTGCCAAGAATATGGCGTTTGGGATCCTTGATCAATTAGGTTTGCCAAACGGGTTAAAATATCAGGAAAATCAATTTAAATTACATACTGCAATCCCAACGGAAAGCCAAAAATTAAATCTTCCGTCGCCATTTAATCCAGAAATAATTCAACAACAAATTGAAAGGCAAAAGAAACTGTTGGAAGCAGGGTTCAAAGACAGATTAGACGTTATTAATCAAAATCTTCGTGTAGAAGAGGCACATGCAAATAATCATCTGCGTTTGACTTTGCAGGACGATCTCACTTATGCGAACAAACAAAAAGCAATTAAACAATCGTCCCTCAAAGAGCAAATTTCGCTGCAAAATTCATACTTTAATCAGCAGATTAATTTATCCCGAGGCGATGAAAAGACAATAACTCAATTAACTCAAGAAAAAAATAGGGTTTTACGGGGACTTTCGACTGAATATCTTTTGACTGAAATAAATAATCAAAAGCAAGTTCAGGAAATTGAGAGGAAAATTTTAGAGCAACGCCGACAAACTTCAATTCAATATAATCAGCTCCGGGTGCGTGACTTATCTCAAGCCTTTGATTCGCGCAGTTTTGATTTAACCCGTTCAATTTCACTCGGTGTAAATGTTCAGCAAAGTTTTGATCAGCTCAAGATTTTGACCGCACAAAACTATCAGCAAATAGCTGATATAGCTCGCCAATCTTACGCAACCCAACTAGCAAACGAAAGGTTAAGCGCGGGTGAACGGATCAATCTAAATAAACAGATGTTTCTTGATTTACAGGAGCTAAGTGAGAAAAATCGTCAGAGACAAATTGAAATTCAAGATCGAGAACTTGATGAAAGAATCCGTAAAATGGATTTATTTACTTCGCGAACAAAAGCACAAATTGATTCTGCAAGTAATCTTTTAGGACAACTGGATTTCAAAAATAAAGGTAGTGTTATTTCTGTTTTGACTTCTCAGTTTTTTAACTTTGATGATGTTGATAAAGAAATCGCAAGAATTAAAAATGCAATTGGGGCAACTGAAACTATACGAAACTCTTTGTTAGCACAAGCAGAAAAACTAACCCCAAACTCAAAGAATTATGGTAACACCATTGATTTGATTAAAGGACAAACAAATCAAATTGAGGCACTTCGGGAGGCACTACAGGGCTTAGAATCCCCAAATGGATTAAATAAGGAATTACTGGATTTAATGCGCCTTGGAAAGCAATTTGATGAAGGGCGCATTTCGATAGATGATTTTGACAAAGCTCAAAAAACACTCTTAAAAACAACTCAAGAATATACAATGTTTGGGCTTGAGCAGCAAAAGAAATCTCTAAAAGACAAAGTTGACTTATTCCAACGAAATAGCAAAGTATTTGAGGCATTCAATACACAGTTGCAACTTGATGCAATTAACAATCAGATTGACGAAACGAAATTAAGGAATTCAGCTGATGCGCTAAACCTTTATCGAAATTCTTTTGAAGGACTTCGTGAAACTTTTCAAAAATTCCAATCTGGGGATAAAAAAACTTGGTTGGAGTTTTATGACAATTTGCGAAAACAAGATATTTCCAACCAAATTT